>JAAYJR010000422.1 GCA_012522835.1 Bacteroidales bacterium | reverse complement strand
GGATAAGGCAGTGAACTAACAGGCTGCATTTATCAGTGCCCTATCAATAACAAAAGCCAAATCTGTATCCTATCTGTAGCAAAAGTCAAATCTGTATCCTATCTGTCACAAAGGCCAAATTTGTATCCTCTCTGTAGCAAAAGCCAAATCTGTATCCTATCTGTCACAAGGGCCAAATCTGTATCCTATCTGTAGCAAAAGCCACATCGGTGCTTTATTTGTTACCGTCGGCTTTAGCCGGCGGATCAGGAACAATCAACATCACAGGCCCAAGCAGTCCGGCATCGCGGACTTCCCAGCCGGAGGCGTCGAATTGGCCGACACCTAAACTTATAAAATTAATATCATAAAACTTTTTCCAGACAACGCCCTTTTGGTCAAGGTCACGAATACGGTTAGCAGCAACATTAGTGATCTCAACCTCCAGACTGTTTTTACCCTGTTCAAAATTATCAATCCTGACCCTGAAAGCAGGCCCTAAAAGGGAACCATAATCTTTGCCATTCACTTTTACCCGGGCACAGTCACGTACATCCCCCAGGTCGAGAAATGCACTATTTATTTCTTCATCCAACTCAAATTCAAGCGAATATTTTGCTGTTCCTGCAAACCTTACAGTCTCCGCATCTCCCATTCCGGTCCATGACTTCAAAACAGGGGAAGTTATATCACCGGGAAACACAGGACCTCCTTCAAGAAAACTAATTTTCCATATTCCCTTGATCTCCTTTTCATTACTATTGTCGTAGTATATATGATCCGGAACATCAGACCTTTTGTCGCTGCACATGATAAAAACAGCCTCCTCAGCTTCCAGTTGGATGCGGACCCCCTGCCTGCCGGCAGAAGCACGGGTTATTTCGCCGTTCATAGGAGAAAAAAATATGTAATCCCGAGATTCAGAGTTCAGTCTGACATATTCATCCTGAGGCATTTCACTGCAGTTAAAAACCATATACCAGTCATTGCCATTCATTCTCATCTTTAAAAAATCAAATCCTTTTTCTGCAAGAGAGACTTCTCCCGTTACATCTGAACTTTTAAGAAGCTGAACTATATTCCCGGTAAATCTTCCCTGATCAATAGTGTTTTTAATCTCATTCAGTGCTTTTTCCCTGTTTTCAAGGTCATATATACCAGGAACACTCCCGGGCAATGATTTGTCAAACAGCAAAGTTCCGCCGTCAGATAACAGCTGGCTGCAGGCGGACAGGGTATTAACCGGGATATATTTAGTTTCCGGAATTATCAGAGCTTTATAGACAGCGCCTCCTGAAGTTACAATCTGACCATCTGCAATTTTACAATCTGACAATTGCTTATCAGATATATAATCAAATGTATAACCAGCCTTTACAAGCTCTTCTGACAGGCCGGCTATTGGTTCACCTTTAAACCAGACTGATTCGCGGTGAACTCCTATATGGTTGAATATTCTACCTTCGCCGGCAGCAACATCATAATATGGCCAATATACCAGCAGGTCATTTTGGGGTTTTGATGACTGCATAACAGTCTGACATCTTTCAATATATTTAAACAACGCCGGAAGCTCGCGCCACAAAGGATTGCGGTTATTAACCTGGGTAGCTGCATAAAAAAGCCATCCAGGCCATTCTGCATCAGCCGGTGAGTAACAGGTGCCATGAAAAAACATATGATTGACGCCTGCAAGAAAAAATCTGTTAGTAGCCCTGACCATATCAGAGGTAGTCACCGTCCAGTGCCCGTTCAGCCATGTAAAACTCTCGGAAGATATCAGTTTCTGGTTGGTGACATGAGCTGCTGAAGAGGCAAATTTATTAACAAATACATCCGGTTTACCCTGGTCCACACTACCATAAATTTCAGTTTCAGGAATATCGCATGCTGCATAAAGGTCAAGTATATTGCCCGGTGAGCCGTGAGCCTGATTCCTGTTCTTACTGCCATTACCGTGAGCCCACTTTGTCATAGGCTGAATAAAAGATTCCAATACCAGGTCCGACAGAGTCTCCCTGTAGTCAGACTTAATACGTGCCTCCATCTCCTCATCTTCGCAATCACCCGCCAGTACATCAAGGTAATTTGCAATATCATAACCTCTTCTTCTTTTGAATTCTTCAGTGAAATTATTAGTGAAGTCACCTGTATACTCAAATGAATCGTGAAAATAACACCTGACCAATCCTTTGTCAATCCCCAGCCTTCTGCTGAATTCATCAAGGTACCAGTTGGTAATCTCTTCATTGAATGTATCAATTGCCCATCCTTCGCCTCCTATGGATGCCCTTTTCACCTTGTCGCTGTTCTTTATGCGTCCGGCAACATATATCACACCGTCGATATCGGGTTTATATTGTTCTTCAGACTGAATGAGCGTACCTGTTCCATCCGTACCCTTAAATAACAATAAAGAGGCGCCTTCAATATTTGACGACAAAGTCCATGCCTGGCCCCTCTTAACATCAAACTTATGCAATTGCAATGACCAAAGTCCCTTCTCCTCCGGCACAAAAGGTCCGCCGCATCGCCAGCCACTGCCGGGGGGCAGATCAACCCCCATTCCCAGTTTATCTGCCTCCCCGATAGTGTATTCCAATATCTCTTTAAAGTCAGGCGATAAATATTCAATAAACCGTTCCTCTTCACCTTTAACGCCATAAATAGAAGTAATCTCGACACCCCCTATACCTGCGTCGGCCATCTCCTTCAGCTCATGCTTAATATTTTCCTTATCAACAGCATTCCCCATCCACCACCAACGGGTCCATGGCCTGGATTCGTGCGTCGGCTCCGGCCAGGACAATTCCTCTGTATTACACGAAAAACAACTGATAATAAAGAGCGCAAAAATAAATTTCAACCTGTTCATAAATTTATTATGGAAAAATTAAAAGTTTATAAAAGACGTCAGCACCGGGAGTCAATCCCCATATGCATCAGCCGGCACAATTTAGTAATTATCTTAAAATATTTATGAGAATTAGATATATGTTTGATAAAATTCATAATTTGCCGGAAAATTAAAAACCAGTCCATCATGGATTTTACGGACAAAACTATCTGGATAACAGGGGCATCTTCCGGAATAGGAAGAGCAGTCGCGCTTGAACTTTCTCAATTCAACACACGGCTGATTCTTTCCGGAAGAAATGCAGAGGAACTAAATAAAGTAGCAGAAAAGTGTAACAAAAACGGCTGTTCTATCCGTGTTGTTACATTTGACCTGCAGGATGAAAAGTCAATAACAGCAGCAGCTGACAAGGTTTTGGGATCAGAAAGGCAAATCGACTGCCTCTACCAGTTCGGAGGGATCAGTCAGAGGTCTTTTGTAACCGATACGCCGTTGCACGTAGACCGGAAAATTTTCGAAGTTAATTTTTTCGGGACAGTAGCCCTGACAAAAGCTGTTTTGCCGTTTATGATCAAAAATGGTGGCGGCCATCTTGCTGCCACATCAAGTATTGTTGGAAAATTCGGATTCCCTTACAGGTCTGCCTATTCTGCATCGAAGCACGCACTCCATGGTTTCTTTGAGAGCTTACGGGCAGAAAATGCAAGTAATAATATACGTGTTTCAATGATAATTCCGGGAAGGATAAAAACCAACATATCAGTTAATGCCCTGGACAAAAACGGCAATAAGCACGGAAAGATGGATGAAGGACAGGAAAAAGGCATGAGTGCCGAAGCATCAGCGAAAGCAATTTGCAGAAAGCTGGAAAAGGAGAAAAAAGAAATTTTGGTTGGAGGTAAAGATCTTCTAATGATATATATACGCAGATTTTTTCCGTTTCTTTATTATCATCTTTCTTCGAAAGTCAAACCTTTATAATATCTTTACAAAAAATTATATATATGTCTATAAAAATAAACGGCATACAGCAGTTAGGCGTCGGAGTTGACAATTTTCACGAGGCCTGGAGATGGTACCGCGAGCATTTTTCTATGGATATACGTATGTTCGAAGATGAAGCTGTTGCGGAGTTGATGCTGCCTCATACCGGCGGGAAGCCAAGAGCCCGTCATGCAGTGCTTGCGCTGAATATGCGGGGAGGCGGCGGGTTTGAAATATGGCAACACAAAGGAAAAAAGCCGGAACCACCTAAATTTGAAATTCTGCTTGGCGACCTGGGAATAAATATCGGCAGAATTAAAACAGATGATATTAATAGCGCCTATACAAAATTCAAAAAATCAGGTCTTAATCTCTTAACCCCTGTCAAAAAAAACCCTGCTGGCACAGAACACTTCTTTCTGAGGGATAAATTCGGAAATATCTGGGAGATCAACGACGAAAGGGAGGTCTTCCGGAAAGAAAAATCGGTTAGCGGAGGAGTCAACGGCGCATTAATCGGAGTAAAAAATATGGAGGAGAGCCTTAAAATATATCGTGATATCCTCTTATATAACCAGGTAGTTTACGATACCTCCGGAAACTTTGAAGATTTTGAAGGGCTCCCCGGGGGACAAGGGAGTTTCAGGAGGGTCCTCCTTCAGCATACGGATGTTAAAAGCGGAGCTTTCAGTAAATTTTTCGGCACCTCATCAATTGAACTAATTGAGGCTACAGACCGGGTACCGAGGGATATTTTTGAAGACCGTATCTGGGGGGATCCCGGATTTATTCATATCTGCTTTGATGTCAACGGACTGAAACAGTTAAGAGAAAAAGTAAAAGATTTGGGTTATCCTTTTACTGTCGACAGCTCAATGGCAAAGGATACTTTTGATATGGGCGAGGCAGCAGGCAATTTTGCCTATATTAAAGCACCCGAAGGAACTCTGATTGAGTTTGTGGAGACACATAAAATACCTATACTGAAAAAGTTCAACTGGTTTATTGATTTCCGGAAACGGGGCAACCACCCTCTGCCAAACTGGATACTTAAACTATTCAGGTTCAAAAGGGTGAAAAAATAGCCAAATAATCAAAATACCCGGGAGAATTACTACTGATTTTGTATCCTGACAGGCTTCCCGGCCAGTTTACCATTATATTGTCCTTCTGATATAACAACCTCCCCGCTTATCAGCAGGAACTGAACACCAGCGCTATATTGATGCGGATCGTCAAAGGTTGCATTATCCTTTATATTTGCAGGATTAAAAATTACAATATCCGCAATTTTACCCTCTTTCAGTGACCCCCTGTTTGTCAGTCCTGTCATTTCTGCCGGCAGCGAAGTAGCTGCCCTGATAGCATGCTCCATGGTTATAAGCTTATCCTCAAGGACATACTTCCGAATTTTACGTGTAAAGGTTCCATAATTACGGGGATGGGGTTTATTATCACCCGGCACCTCTATATGGCCGTCAGAGCAGGTCATTACATAATCTTTTTGCATAAAAGTTGCAATATCTGAATCTTTCATATTAAATGAAATGATCGACGGACTATCTTCCAGGATAAGAGCAATAGCAGTTTCCACAACCGACATACCTTTCATTTGGCTGATCTCTTTCAGGTTTTTGCCGTCGAAGCGGCTGTCTTCAGGATATGACACAATTACAAGCGATTCAGGGCCACCTCTTCTTTCTATATTCTCCTCAATCTCCTTTTTTATCCCCGGTAATTTATTTTCATCAGTCAGGTTAGCCTTCAACATACCTCCGGCACTCACCCACGACGGCACAATTGCAGAAGCCAGTCCGGTGCTTGAGGCATTATAAGGATACTGATCTGCAAAAATGGTGATTCCCCTCCTTTTGGCATCTTCAATGATTCTGCATATTTTATCCGACATACCCCACACCGGTTTACCCAAAGCTTTTATGTGTGAAATTTCAACTCTGACGCCTGACTGCTCACCAATAAGGACAGCCTCTTTTATAGCCTCTTCCAATCCTATATTATAGTCACTTTCATCCCGGAGATGGGTTGCATAAAATCCTCCGAACTCTTTTACCACTTTTGCCAGTTCAACAATTTCAGATGTCTTTGAATATGCTCCCGGAGTATAAAAGAGTCCCGTAGACATACCTGCAGCACCATTGGCCATAGCTGCACGCAACAGCTTTTTCATCTCTTCCAGCTCAGCTTCTGCAGGTTCCCTGTCATCCATGCCCATAACTTTATTTCTTATATAATTATGGCCTGCCAGATGTACAATGTTCGTACCTGTACCCTTTGCTTCCAGCTGACTAAAAAATTTTTCAACATCCCAGGTGCCATCCCCGCAATTACCGGTAACAACTGTTGAAACACCCTGCATCAGATAGTTTTTCAGGCTGTTCATCCCTTCATCCAGTACCTGTCCGTCGCAGTGCGTATGAATATCGATAAATCCCGGGGCTACTATCATATTGGCAGCATCGATTTCCAATCCTTTTCCTGAAGAAATATTTTTTCCAATATTTTTTATTACCCCGCCGGAGATCCCTATATCAGCCTTATAAGGTCCGCTGCCAGTACCGTCATAAACAGTACCGTTTTTAATTACAAGGTCGTACTTTTCCTGCGCACAGCGTGACATCAACATAGTCATCATACAAAAAATTATTATGAAAGTTAATCTTTTCGTCGTCATAAACTATTTAATTTTTAAAATCTCATCATCCTGCTTAACCCAGTCAGGTTTCGGGAAAGGCCTGACAGTATAAAAACGCTGATAATTTTCAAAAATATCAGGATTGGGGCCCACTGCCCGCGGATCTCCAGTACTTTCCAAAAAATCATCAAGCCTCATTCTCATCTTTTCAAGATCCCGTAAATACTTTTTGTCAGCCGCAATATTATTAACAGTAAAAGGATCCTCTTTTATAATAAATAACTCCTCTGCAGGCCTTTTCCCCATAGCGAGCTCAAAATAAGGAAAAACTTCAGGGTTTTCCATATTTTCTATCAAATATGTTTTAGTGGTACTTTCATCAATATCACAATAAGCTTCTCCAGTATATTTCCCATTTTCATCCAGTCCGTGCATATATGCCAATTTATCCGGATCATTCATATCAAGAAGCTGAGGTGCACCGGCTGGCCAGCTTTCCGGGTAGTAGTTTCTAATGTATAAAAAATCCCTGGTGCGGACAGCTCTCTGCGGGTATCCCAGCTTCATCCATCTTGCTGAAGAGTGCCTTTCCCTTCCGGAGAATGAAGCATCCCTTGCCGGATCAATTAATCCCGACTTGTCAGTCAATAAAATATCAGCAAAGCTCCTTGCAGAGAGAGGCTGCATCTCACCCGGGGAGATATTGGTTAATTCCAGCAGGGTCGGTGCGAATTCTGTCAGGTTGACGATATCCTCAATGATCCTGCCTTTTTTTATCTTTCCAGGCCAGGAAACG
>JAAYJR010000033.1 GCA_012522835.1 Bacteroidales bacterium | reverse complement strand
AACTATTTTGATGATTATGAAGGGAGAGGTACGGCTGCAAGGGAACAGGAAATGAAGGTTGACGGACATGCCATGTGGGGACATGATTTTAAGCTAATAGTTGATCCTGATGGTGACACGACAAACTTTATAAGGGATATCAGAAGGATGAATGACGCACAACGTGCTAACTGGATGAATGGATATGAAGAGGAAAACAGAGAATTTCTGGAAAATATGCCGGAGGGAAAAGAACTGGCTCTGTGGAAATTCAACCGTTATATAAAAGATTACCTGCGTACCATAAAATCTGTCGACGATGGTGTGGGAGAAGTGCTTGAATATCTTGACGAAGCCGGACTGACAGAAAATACTATTGTAGTTTATACTTCTGACCAGGGTTTCTATTTGGGTGAGCACGGCTGGTTCGACAAAAGATTTATGTATGAAGAGTCCTTTCGTACTCCACTTTTAGTAAGATATCCTAAAGAGATAAAGGCGGGGACAAAAATTGACAAGCTGGTGCAGAATCTCGACTTTGCACCTACATTTCTTGATTATGCAGGAATAGAAGCACCTGATGAAATGCAGGGTGAATCATTCCGTAAACTGGTGGCAGGAAAAACTGATAAATGGAGGGATGCTGTCTATTATACATATTATGAGTACCCGTCGGTACATATGGTAAAAAGACATTACGGAATTGCAACTGAACGCTACAAACTTATGCATTTTTACTACGACATAGATGAGTGGGAAATGTACGACCTCCAAAGTGACCCGTCTGAAATGAAAAATATTTATAATGACCCGGAGTATGCTGACACTCAAAAAATGCTCCATGAAAGACTTGAAGAGCTGCGCAATTATTATGGCGACAGTGATGAATTGAATGACAAATACCTGAAGGCATATCTTGACCGCAATAAAAACAGAAAATGAGTAATCGGTTAAATATTATGATTAATAATTCACGGATAAACAGTTCTTCAATAGTGTCAACTATAATTAAAGCTGTCCTGTTCTGTTTTTTTATTTTTAACCTCTCAGCACCATACTCCTATGCTGCTGACACCAAACGTCCTAATATCCTGCTTATAGTTTCTGATGACCTGAATACCAGGATAGGCCCTTATATGGATATTGACAAGCACACACCAAACCTCGACAAGCTTGCAAGCAAAGGGGTGCAATTCACCAGGGCTTACTGCCAGTTCCCCCTTTGCGGTCCCTCGAGAGCATCTCTGATGAGCGGATTATACCCTGAGACAAACGGAATACTCAATAATATAGATAAACCCGGAAGTTACAGAAAAGAGAATCCTTCGCTTGCCAACCACCCGTCAATGGCCGGATTTTTCAGAGAACAGGGTTATTTCACAGCGAGGATATCCAAAATATTTCACATGGGAATCCCCGGGGGAATTGAGCGGGGCGAACCGGGTGGAGATGAACCGGATTCATGGGATTATGCATATAACGTTCTGGCACCGGAGACTTTAGGACCGGGAAATCTGGAATTGCTGTCACCCAAAAACAGACATTATGGTTCAAATTTTGCCCGAATGATCATTCCGGACGGAATGGAAGGCACACAGGCTGATTATATGGCAGCAAGCCAGGCGATAGCTATACTTGAAAACAGGGCAGGAAAGTTACCTGAAGGAGGAACTAACAAACAAAGACTGAAGAATGGCGCTCCTTTCTTTCTTGCAGTAGGATTTATCAGGCCACACGTGCCACTCATAGCTCCGGAAAACTGTTTTTCACAGTATCCGGAAAATGAGATGACTGTACCGTCGTTTGTAATAAAAGATAATGTACCGGAACAGGCATTGAGAAGACAAAATGATAAGATCTGGGGTATGAATGAAATCCAGAAACGCCGGACTATAAGTTCCTATATGGCAAGTGTGAGATTCATGGACCAGCAGGTGGGTCGCCTTTTAGATGCACTTGACCGGCTTAACTTCAGGGAAGAGACGATAGTGATTTTTCTTTCCGACCATGGGTATAACCTTGGGGAACATGACTGCTGGTCAAAGGTAAGTCTGTGGGAAGGCAGCGTGAGGGTACCACTGATTATATCAGTGCCCGGAAATGAAAATAATTACGGCTCAAAGTGCAGCAGTATTACAGAATTGATAGACCTCTATCCTACCCTTGTCGAATTATGCGGATATTCACAACTGCAACCTGAGATTCTGCAGGGGACAAGCCTGGTGGATAGAATTAAAGGTATTAGCAACAACAGATCTGATAAACATGCCTTCACTATATCATACCAGGGAAAAGATGCCTCTCTGAGAACTGAAAAATGGCGTTATACCAGGTGGGGAGACGCATCAGGAATGAATAATGAAGAACTTTATGACCACAACAACGATCCTGAAGAACACATAAATCTTGCAGATAATCCTGAATATGAGAATGTTATTAAAAAAATGAGAGAACAATTTGATCAGGCCAGAACAAAAGCCCGTTCAGGATTATTATAAAAATTTTTAATATGGAAATACCCGTACATCCCAATGCGAAAGCATTGATATTTGACCTTGACGGAACACTGTCTGACTCACTCCCTATGCATGTTGCAGCATGGAAAAAGGTAGGTGAAGAATATGGATTTGATTTCGATCCTGAAATTGTTTATGAATTGACCGGACGGCCAACTATTGAGTTTGCTAAAAGGATTATAGAAATATATGGAATCAAGGCTGATCCGGAAAAAATGGTTGATTTAAAGCTCAGGACTTTCTGGGAGTCAGCTGATCTTATCAAATCACATAATACGGTAACAGAAATTGTAAAAAACTGTTACAAAAAACTTCCTATGTCTGTTGGCACAGGAGCCGGACGGAAAAGTGCTGAAATTCAGCTTACAGCAATGAAAATATACTCATATTTCGACTTCATTGTGACTGCTGACGATGTAGAGAAACATAAACCTGAACCAGACACTTTTTTAAAGTGTGCCATGTTAATGGGTGTCAGTCCGGAGTTTTGCCAGGTTTTTGAGGATGGAGATATAGGTATCACAGCAGCTAAAAAAGCAGGTATGATAATTACTGATGTCAGGCCATTTTTAAACAACAAATAATACTAATATGCAAAAAGAGGGTACTCTTTCATAAGTTCATGTACTTTCTCCCCTACAGCTTTTATTGTCTTTCCGTTTTCAAAATCACTGATGACAGTGTCAATCAGTTCTACAATTACCGGCATCAAATCCTCTTTTACCCCGCGCGTAGTTATCGCCGGTGTACCAACCCTCAGTCCTGAGGTTTGAAATGGCGAACGGCTGTCAAAAGGCACCATATTTTTATTTACCGTAATCTCAGCATTAACAAGGGCATTTTCAACCTGTTTCCCAGTGATGTCAGGAAATTTAGTGCGGAGATCTATCAGCATTGAGTGATTGTCTGTGCCACCGGAAATTACCTTATATCCGGAATCAACAAATGCCTTTGCCATAACCCTGGCATTCTTCTGAACCTGAAGCTGATACTCTTTGAATGATTCTGTCAGTGCCTCTCCGAATGCAACTGCTTTTGAGGCAATGACATGCTCCAGTGGTCCGCCCTGCTGGCCGGGGAAAACTGCTGAATCAAACAATGATGACATCATCCTGACAACACCGCTTTTGGTAGTCACTCCCCACGGATTGGGAAAATCTTTTCCCATCAGAATTATGCCCCCGCGAGGGCCTCTTAATGTTTTATGGGTAGTAGATGTAACCACGTGCGCATGTTTCAGGGGATTATCCAGTAATCCAACAGCTATCAGTCCGGCAGGATGAGCCATATCTATCATCAACATGGCACCTGTCTTATCGGCAATTTCACGCATACGTTTATAATCCCACTCCCTGCTGTAAGCTGAAGCACCTCCTATTATCAGCTTTGGCTTATGCTCAATGGCGAGTGTCTCCATCTCATCATAGTCAACCAGTCCTGTATTTTCCTTTACCTTGTAAGCAAGGGGTTTATACAATATTCCTGATGAATTTACCGGTGAACCATGCGAAAGATGTCCTCCGTGTGATAAATCAAGTCCCAGAAAAATATCTCCCGGTTTTAGAATAACACTTAAAACTGCAGCATTTGCCTGTGCGCCGGAATGTGGCTGCACATTTGCCCATTCAGCATTATACAATTTTTTTATTCTGTCGATCGCTAATTGCTCTGTCATGTCCACAAACTGGCAACCACCATAATACCGGTGGCCGGGATAACCCTCGGCATACTTATTGGTCATTACCGATCCCATAGCTTCTAAAACCTGTTCGCTGACAAAGTTCTCAGAGGCTATAAGTTCAATACCTCTTAACTGCCGTTCTTTCTCTTGATTAATGATGTCAAATACCTGATTATCACGTTCCATAACAATATTATATAAAATGATGGCCAAAGTTAATATATTTTATACCGCTTCATTCCTGAATTCCTTAAGAAAAAGTGATTATTTTTGAACAATTATTATTTAAATGAACAATCATTCTGATATACGACCGCCTCTGTTAAGTGCATTGTGTGTTCTGACCTTCGCCGGCAGCGGTATTGCTTTTCCCGGATATTTTATGGCATCTGTTTTTTTTGAAAAATTCGGTGAATTAATTGTCAAATACTCTTCGTGGCATTCATTGGAAAAAATATCCCCTCTCTATTTTACAATATTGATGGTGTTATATGCAATATCACTTTCGGGAGCTGTCAGGATGTGGAAATTACACAGAGATGGATATCTTCTGTATACTATTTCACAATTGGGTATTCTTTTCATTCCTGTTCTGTGGATTGACTGGTATGCATTTTCTGTCACTAATGCAATCTTTACAGCAGTTTTTATAATTGGGTACGGTATTAACCGGAGGTCTCTGCATTAATGTAACGGAGAGGAGGTTAAACCAGACTATTTACGCCGGACTAAAGTACCGGCGCTATGGATAAAGATATAACAGGGCCGGAATTAAATGGCACCAGACAACAAAAGAGCAGGAGCTATAGATAAGATATAATAAAGAACTGACAGGTATCAGACAGCAAAAGTACCGGCACTTTGGATAACGGATATAACAAGAACGGAACTGACTGGTACCAGACAGCCAAAGTACCGGCGCTATGGATAAAGATATAACAGGGCCGGAATTAAATGGCACCAGACAACCAAAATACCGGTGACTGCTTTATTGCCATGACAATAAAAAACTGCTCTTCTTTCCCGGTGTTATTCCGAAAAAAAGAGCAGCCTCCATAAATTGCCTCCCGGTTAAACGGGTATTATCTTATTCAAGAACAGCATTACAAGCATCCAGCAAAGCCTGTGCATTTTTATTTGTTGCATCAAGTGCTTTTGCTTTTTCAAGAACTGTGACTGCAGCCTTGAA
Organism: Bacteroidales bacterium; assembly: GCA_012522835.1. Classification (GTDB taxonomy): domain Bacteria; phylum Bacteroidota; class Bacteroidia; order Bacteroidales; family Prolixibacteraceae; genus JAAYJR01. The sequence goes on along the minus strand of JAAYJR010000033.1, from coordinate 8 downwards.
CTCTGTTT
>JAAYJR010000505.1 GCA_012522835.1 Bacteroidales bacterium | reverse complement strand
TTTGGAGGGTATCAAAGCTTTTTCAATGAGCTCGAAGAATTTTGAAGTTACTATCTGTTTATTTTGTCTCTGCGTCCTCTCTCTCTGTGATGAAAGAACCAGTTCGCCTGATTTTGTTATGCGGTTTTTAAGTTTTCTAAGGATAAGTTGCTTTTGAAGGTCATTCAGCGATTCTGATGCTGCCACTATAAACCTTAGCTCAACTTTAGAACTTACCTTATTGATATTTTGTCCGCCGGGACCACTGCTTCTGCTTGAAGAATATATCAGTTCTGAGAGTAATTTTTCTTTTATTTGACCGGTGAGTTGCATATTATATTTTATTAATTACAAATGTAAAAAAACATTTTACAGCCTGTCTTGTATCTCTCTCTAAAACACTTTTTAGTATTACTTCAGCCGCTAAGAGTACGATATAATTTTTAATTTGAACCTTATTTTATATTTTTGATGACATAAAAATTTTGAAAATCGATTTAAATATTCAGACATGAGCAAAAATATCTTTTTAGCATTTGATCTTGGAGCCTCCGGAGGAAGGGCTATCGCAGGAATTTTAGAAGACGGAAAACTGGAACTTAAGGAGGTGCACAGGTTCAAAAACCAGATGACATCTATTCATGGAAGTTATTACTGGAATATTTACAGCTTATTTGATGAATTAAAGAAGGGCCTGAAAAAGTGTATTAACGATTTTCAAATTATTCCGCAATCAGTTGCTGTTGACACCTGGGGGGTTGATTATTCGCTAATAACCGGTAAGGGACAACTCGTTGGATTGCCTTATGCATACAGGGATCATCGTACTGATGATATAATGAACGATTTTTTCAATAATGTTTTGTCAAGGGAAGATACCTATATGCTGACAGGCATACAGTTTATGCAATTCAATTCACTGTTTCAGTTATACGCTTCGGTTAAGCAGGATTATCCCGGATTGAGGATTGCAGATCATCTGTTATTTACTCCGGATACTATTAATTACCTTTTTACAGGTATCAAAAAAAATGAATATACCATTGCCAGCACATCACAGCTTCTGAAGCCCGGAAAGGCTGAATGGGAATCCCGTCTTTTCCAAGCGGCAGGAATTCCCGAAAAACTGCAGGGGCAGATTGTACAACCGGGAACAATTCTTGGAAAGCTTCTGCCTGAAATATCGGAACAAACCGGATGCGGGGAGGTACTGTGTGTGGCAGTAGCCTCACATGATACTGCCTCAGCTGTTGTATCAGTACCGGCAGAAGAGGGTAACTGGGCATATATCAGTTCCGGTACCTGGTCTCTGCTTGGTATTGAAAGCAAAGTGCCATTGGTTTCCAAAGACTCTCTTGCAATGAATTTCACTAATGAGGGAGGAGCAGAGGAGACTACCCGGCTCATGAAGAATATTATGGGTATGTGGCTAATCCAGGAGTGTAAACGTGTATGGGACGATGAAATCGAATTAAGCTGGCAGGACATTGTTGATTTGAGCCTTAAAGCTGAGCCTTTCAAATGCCTTATTAATCCTGATGACGACTCATTTCTGAATCCCGGGAATATGCCTGAAACAATTATTAATTATTGTAAGGCAACCGGACAGCCGGTACCGGAAAATAAAGGTGAGATTGCCCGTTGTATTTATGACAGTCTGGTGCTCAAGTATAAATACACTATTAATAATATTGAAACTATAACAGGTAAAAAGATTGATAAACTGCATATCATTGGAGGAGGTGCATATAACGAGATGCTAAACCAGCTGACTGCTGATGCGGCAGGCATCCCTGTAATTGCCGGTCCGACTGAAGCAACAGCTATTGGCAATATTATGATGCAGGCAAAAGCCCTGGGCGTGGTAAATTCAGTACGTGAGATAAGGGAAGTTGTCAGGCGTTCAGTAGATGTCAGAACTTACTATCCAAAACCAGAGTTGAATTGGGAAGAAGCATATAAACGGTTTTTGGACTTGATGTCATGAAGGCAGTTAAAGGCTGTACAGAACTGAGAAAAAATGCGTTATGCTGCCTGCAAGGACAAACAGGTGCCATATACCATGAGCATATTTCAGATCTCTCCACAGGTAAAATATGACCCCCAGCGAATAACTTAATCCGCCGGCGAAGAGAAATACCGTACTTATGATTGGCAGGTTCCTCAGCAGTGGCACAATTGCAATTATAAACATCCATCCCATAGCCAGATATAATCCTACCATAAGTTTTCTGAACCTGGTGAGGTAAACGGACCTTATTACTATACCTGTTGCAGCTAAACCCCAGACGATTCCAAACAGTGTCCAGCCCAAAGGGCCTCTGATGGTAGTCAGGACAAAAGGGGTGTAAGTGCCGGCAATCAATAAAAAAATTGCCGAATGGTCAAATCGCGCAAATAGATTTTTGATCTTTATGTTTGTTATGCTGTGGTATAGAGTGGAAGAGAGATAGAGCAGAACCAGGGAACTTCCGAATATTGAATAACTGACTATGTGCCATGTGTCTCCTTTTATTGCTGCAAAATATACCAGGATAACCAGTCCGGCGATACTAAGCAACACACCAATCCCGTGAGTTATACCGTTAAATATTTCCTCCCCTAATGTTAAAGTTCTGTACCTTTTACAATTATTACTCATATTATTATTAACTATTTGAACAGTTAATTATTTTTTTCAAATTTAATAAAAATTGTCAACAGTACCATTAAACAGTGTCCACAATCTGTCAATACCTTTCCCTTTATCAAGCGATTTCACGGGTGACAGGCCAAGCAGTCCGGTTCTTATTAAATTTACTGTTTTTAAATTGTATGTAAATCTGTTATCAGGATTTGTTGCCTGTACTTTCAATGAAATTACCGTTTTAAGCGTGGTTGCCCTTACCCTGATCGACAGGGGAGAATTTTTTGCAGGGTGAATATGGATAAAATAGCATTTATCGCAACCTTGCTTTATAACCCACAATGACCTGTCAGATAACCTGATCTTCCGGTATTCAAGTGGCTTTAGCCATTCTTTCAGCTTTTTGTCATCAGTTATATGCAAATTTTTAAAATAGGTATGACATTCATATATTATATTATCAACGGAAAGATTTCCATAGTAAAGGTCAGTTAAATTATTCCCGATCAATTTTAATTCATTAATTACTTCATACCATTCGGTATTACACCACACAGTAGTCATATAACTCAAAAATCTGAAATGGTGTTTATATGCATTAAAAGTTACAGGATAATGAGTATTTACTTGTCCGTTCATGGTAAAACCGGTAATTATATTACCTTTCTAATTTAGATATTAAATTTTGAATAACTTTAGCCCAAATTAGTGAAAATGATCTATTATCCAATACATAAATACTTTGTGTTTAATGGCCTGATAAAATCAAACAATGAATTTGTTGCTTCTGAAAATGCCGGAGGTATCTACGAAGTTATAAGAGTTATCAATGGGGTTCCCCTGTTTTACAGGGAACATCTCGAACGTTTTTTTTACTCGGCGCAACTGGCAGGGAAAGAAATTAAGTATACAAAAGATGCGATATTGCAATACCTGGTTAATCTAATTGATTGCAACGGGGTGTATGAAGGAAATATACTCCTTTCCTGTAAAATTGATCTCAAGGCTTTTTTTATTCCTCATAAGTATCCGGATGAAGATTGGTATAATAACGGGGTTCCGTGTGGAACTTTTCAGGCCGAACGCAATAATCCCAATGTGAAGATATTCCAGACACATGTTCGTATCGAGGCAGACAGAATAATGGAAAAACAGGGGTTATATGAAGTTTTGCTGGTTGATACCCTGGGAAGAATAACTGAAGGAAGCCGCAGTAATGTATTTTTTATTGAGGATAACCGTTTAGTAACACCTCCCGGGCACCAGGTACTCAGGGGAATTACCCGGGAAAAGACAATTATGCTTGCCAAAGAGGAACAAATCCCTTTTGAGGAGAAGGATATTCTGCTTAAAGACATGTTGTCATTTGATGCCGTTTTTATAACAGGGACCTCTTCAAAGATACTGCCCGTGTCTGAGATTGAAGGAGTGAGGTTCAATCCTTTGAACAAAATTATTCAGCTGCTCCGGAAGAAATATGACAGCCTGATTGAAGATCAGGTTAACAAGTATGGCCATGATCTGTTCCATGGCCATATTACAGAATGAATAAACAAACTATAATCTGTCAGTCAGGATAGCTTTAACCGCATTATAATCAATATCCTTATTTTCACCGAAAAGACTGCCGCGTTTTTTTGTACGTTCGGTTATCTTTTCAATTGTAGCGGCTGTAACATTGTAATCACTTAATCTTGTTTTAATTTCCATTTGCTCGAAAAACTCAATAGTTTTATTGATTGTCTTATCAATTTTTTCATCATCACTGCCTGTTGTTATTCCCCATATCCGCTCTCCGTACTGTATAATCTTCTCTTTTTTACTTTGTCTTTTGATATTCATAATTCCGGGAAAAACAATGGCAAGTGTCCGCGCATGGTCGATTCCATGAAAGGCTGTAAGCTCATGTCCGATTGCATGTGTCGCCCAGTCCTGTGGAACCCCCACTGCTATTAACCCGTTTAGGGCCATTGTTGCACTCCACATAAAATTGGCAGCTGTGTTATAATCTTTTTTGTCAGCCAGTATTTTAGGTCCTGTTTCGGTGAGAGTCATAAGAATGCTCTCTGCAAACCTGTCCTGCAGGGGAGAATCGACAGGAAATGTAAGGTATTGTTCCATTACATGAATAAAGGCATCTGCTATACCGTTTGAAATCTGCCGGTCGGGCAGGGTATAGACACATTCGGGATCAAGAATTGAAAATTGAGGCAGGACTTTCGGAGTATCAAATGCAAGCTTCTCCTGACTTGAGCGTCTTGAAATAACTGCATTTTTATTCATTTCTGATCCGGTGGCAGGTAATGTTAGAACAACCCCGATTGGCAATGCATCCTTTACTTCAACTTCATATCTGTGAGCTAAAATATTCCAGGGATCGTCATCACCATACAATGATGCTGCTGCAATGAATTTAGTTGCATCAGCAACAGAACCTCCGCCTACAGCCAGAAGGAAGTCTGCATTATGTTCCTTTACCATTTCTACTGCCTGCATACAGGTTTCATAAGAGGGATTTGGTTCTATACCTCCAAACTCAATGGTATTATAACCTTTAAGAGCATCTTTTACCTGTTGATATATTCCATTTTTCTTTATGCTCCCTCCACCGTAAGTTATAAGGATGGTGGCATCTGCTGGCACTTCTTCAGAGACCCTGGAGATACTGCCTTTCCCAAAAATTATCTTTACCGGATTTTTATACTCAAAATTATACATACGCTTTAATTTAACAGATTAAATTTTATACCTTAAACAGGCTGAAATATTATAAACAGCCGTAGCAAATTAATGTTTGAATCTGAAATATAAAAATAATATCATAACTTTAGCTGAAACTTCCCTAACTTTGTTTTTATTAATTTAAAAAGAAGTTGTATGCAATTAAAAGTTTTTGCTAATTATATCCTGGCCTTTTTGACAATTCTGTTTTTAGGTCTGGTGCAAACAGAAAAGGCAGCTTGTCAGGATGCAGAATGGGTTACTCAGACATGGGAAACAGGAAATTTTGATGAAGCAGTGCTGGAGGGCGCTTTTAAAATTTTCCTTGTTCAGGGAAATACAAATTCTGTTATGGCCAGGGCAGCTGACAGCGGGATATTTGAATATCTGAACATAAGGAATGAAAGGGGAATTCTCAATATCAAGGTTACACGCAAACCATTTGACTTAAGCCGTATTGAGATATATATCACTTTTAAAACTCTGAGAAAGATTGAAGCAGATGGTGGCACAACAATTGAAACTGACGGATACCTTAATCTGGATGATATGTTTATCCGCCTTAAAGGTGGATCTAAGATGAAGTTTTTTGCAAAAGTCCGCGACCTCAGATTAGTAAATGAAGGAGGCGTGCTGATCGAACTGAGCGGAGTAGCCGAAAAGCTGGACGTAAGGTTAGCAGGAGCAGGCAATATTAATGCTGCTGAGCTCAGAGCTGATGATGTAATTTTTACTATTGAGGGTGTAGGCACTGGCATAGTACACGCCATACGAACCTTAAATGCCGAAATTAAAGGAGCCGGTAAGCTGAGATACCGGGGTAATCCCAGGGTTACAAAAACTATCGAGGGACTGGGATCCGTGCAGGGTCAATAGAGGCTATCTGATTTTTTGCAGTTCCACCGGATCCATATACATCTCATCACTTAAATATGGCCAACCTTTAGTAATTTCCTGCTTTTTAACTGGCCACAAAGGTTTTTTTGCTGATTTGGCTGCTAAAACACCTTTTATGTCATCCAGCGCTGCTTTTAACATTGGTTCCCGGGTATCACCAAAGGGTAAAAAATTGTGCAAATCCTCCATTACCTCTATATCCGGCGGAATCCCGTTGATATAATCTGCAACACCCATCGAATTGACGATTTTAGCCACTATTAACTGCATACCCAGGGTATGGTTCGGATTCACAGCGTCACTCTCAGAATCAATCCAGTCTTTCAGTGTCCATGATCCCACAAATTTTCCCCGTGTACTTGTTCCAACACACTTCAGGTTTATGCCATACGGTTTTAATCCGTTGATCAACAACTCACTGGCAGAAACTGTATTGTATGTTGTTAATACATAAACGTCGTTTATATTAAGGCTCACTATCGGGGTTTTGGGAGTGGTAACTGACCTGATGTGAGTTCCGCTTTCATCATTAACCTCCCATGTAACTTTATCAATATAGTATTCCAGATAGTACTTTAGAAATTCTTCGCCATATTCTTTTGTGTATTCAGACTGTAGTAGATCGTTAAATTGCCTTTCTGCAAATAACCTGGTTGTATCTGCGGAGTATATCATACTGGCAAGATAAGCTGCACTCTGGACTGATCCTCCAAGGTTATATCTCAGATCCAGGATCAGTTTATCAATCCCGGCATTTTTAAATTTTGCAAAAACATTGTTTAGTAAAAGATCATATGATGCACTGAGCTTTTGATCATAAGCAGAAGTAAAGCCGTGGTAGACCAAATAACCAACCTTATAACCGTCAATATTGTAAATACTATCGAGAAAAACAGGATTTTCCTGAATTATTTCTCCTGTTAAAGTGTGTTTAATATTGTTATCATAAATACCATACTGAGTAATTTCACCCATATGATAAGTACTTGTAAGCCTGTTAAATAATAATTCCTCATAATTATTTTCGGTGAGTTCTGTACCGTCTACTTTCATTATTATATCACCTCTTTTAATTCCGGCCCTGGCAGCCGGGGAATCATTCAGGACATATAATATCAAGGCAACCAGATTGTCACCATTTGTCAGCCTGGCAGGAATGATACCTGTTGTTTCCGAGATACCTGCCAGCCAGTTATCAATATCATTATGATTATCAAATAACATGGACCATTTATCCACTTCTCCGTATTTATAAAGGTGACTGTAAAATAGTTCTTCGGGATCCGTAAATTTATTCAGGTAAAAATTGTAGTAATCCTTGTTATTTAGCTTACTGTCAGTAAGATAAGGCACTTGATCCACCCAATAGTAGAACAGTGAAAGATTATTAAATATAAATTTATTTTCATCAGAAGCTTCGGGGATATCATCAGGAAGCTCTTCCTGTTCAGGATCCTGTTCAGTTAGAGGGTCTTCCTTATCGCAACTCAATAGTGTAGAAGTAACTACCAAAAGTATTAAATATAACCACCTGAAATATTTATTCATTCGTTTAAAAATTTGTAATTATTTAATCTCATTATTAGTGTCAAATTTAAATGGTATGAGATTGAACTCGTTGTTATAATAATAACTCTTAATAACCAATAGTACCTGACTCGTTTGTAAATAAATTAATTAAAAATTTAAGAATCCCGATTTTAATCGGGAGAAACGTTCGTTTCATCTTATTAAAATTGTTTATTTATATTGTATAAGATGGAACTCGCCCATATTTTAATCATATTAATACTATTTTAACGGTAATAATTGACTTGTTTTAACCCTTTAAATCCTGAAAAAATTACCGCTGAAACGAAATCACAAAAATCATTCCATATGATGTCATTCATCTTTTTCTTTAGGGTATTCAATTCTGAGATGATAGATGTTCATAAGTTTAGTTAGCAGTATATCTTTTATGACCTTGATATCATGAAAAGTCAGATCGCACTGCTCTAACTGCTTATCTCTGATCTTTTGATCAATCATTTCCTCTATCAAATCTTTGAATTTTTGTGATGTTTTCTCCTTAAGGCTCCTCGATGCTGCTTCAATTCCATCTACTATCATGACTACTGCAGCCTCTTTGGATACCGGAAGAGGCCCGGGGTAGATAAATGATGATTCATCCGTTTTTTCAGAGGGATTATTTTCCTGATGCTTCAGGTAAAAATATTTAGCTTTAGAGGTTCCGTGATGTGTAGCTATAAACTCAATCAATGAATCAGGAAGTTTGTGTTTTTTCGCTAACCTGACACCTTTGTTAACATGATCAATTATAATTTCAGCGCTTTTCAGGTAACTCATCTGGTCGTGGGGATTGATACCGGCTTCCTGATTCTCAATAAAAAAGGCAGGAGCAGATATTTTCCCGATATCATGATATAGTGCTCCGGCCCTGACTCGGAATGGATTCCCTCCAATTTTTAAGATAATCTCCTCAGAAAGATTAGCTATCTGCATGGAATGCTGAAATGTTCCCGGCGCCTCTTCTGCAAGTTTTCTGAGAAGTGGCTGGTTAGTATCAGATAACTCAATTAAGGTTACGTCGGAGACAAATCCGAATATTTTTTCGAATATATATT
>JAAYJR010000499.1 GCA_012522835.1 Bacteroidales bacterium | reverse complement strand
TGAAACTGACCTAAATCAGTCAAGCACAAAAGAATATTGCCTAGAGCATGTGAATGAAAATTTTAAAATCTTGGCTGATTAATTGATTGAATTTTAAATGTTTAATTAAATTATATTCGAATGAAATCAATAACCTCTTTTTTTACAATATTTTTTTTATTCATCATAAGTCAGGGATTTTCGCAAGTAGCAGTTAAGGGCCTCAGATGTGAGTATCTTAAAAATCCTTTGGGAATAGATTCAGAAAATCAACGTCTGACATGGATCCTTGAGTCCGGTACTTCGGGCTCAGCTGTAATTATGAGCAGAATAGTAACCGGAACTGACAGAGAGGAAGTTTCAGTTGGACAAGGCCACATTCAGACCTTCGGAACAGTTTCTTCTTCAGGTAATCTGGTTAAATATGCAGGTCCCGCGTTAGAGCCTTTCACCCATTACTACTGGAGTGCAAGTGTAATGGACGGGAGCGGGGAGTGGTCGGACTGGTCGTCTGTTGCATACTTCGAAACAGGAATGATGGATCAGGGTAACTGGAAAGGCCAATGGATAACCGACACTCACGATTATAACCTGAAGCCTGCACCATACTTCAGAAAAGAGTTTACCATAGAGAAAGATATTGAGTCAGCCCGGGTTTATATCGCCGTCGCCGGACTCTATGAACTTTATGTAAACGGAGAGAGAATAGGTAACCACCGGCTGGATCCCATGTATACACGCTTTGACCGTCGTAATCTTTATGTAACACATGATGTTACTGATTTCCTGAAACGAGGTAAAAATGTTGTCGGCGTGCTTTTAGGTAACGGCTGGTATAATCATCAGTCCACCGCCGTCTGGTATTTTGATAAAGCCCCGTGGCGTGCCAGGCCTAAGTTTTGTCTCGATATGAGGGTTACCGGCAAAGACGGAACGACAGAGATGATCACCACCGGGCCCGACTGGCAGACATCATTAAGTCCGGTGATATTCAACAGTATATATACTGCGGAACATTATGACGGCCGGTTGGAACAGCCGGGATGGGATAAACCCGGCTTCGAAGCTGAGGGATGGAAGAGTGCTGTGCCTACAGGCGCACCTTCACAAAACATAGTAGCACAGGTACTCCATCCGATTCGTAATGTATGGGAGATCACTGCAAAGAAGATGACCAGGCTTAATAATAACACCTGGCTTTTTGACTTTGGCAGGAATATGGCCGGGGTTACCAGACTGGTTGTTTCTGGTCCGGAGGGCACGGTTATCAAGCTAAAACATACCGAACGGGTTGATAATAAAGGATTTGCCGATATGTCAAATATTGATGTCCACTACCGTCCTGTCGATGATTCCGATCCCTTCCAGACTGATATATTTATTTTAGGTGGACAAGGAGAGGAGGAGTTTATGCCCCGGTTTAACTATAAGGGTTTTCAGTATGTGGAGGTCACGGCAGACAAGCCGCTGGAGCTTACACAGGAGAGCCTTACCGCTTATTTTATGCACAGCGATGTACCTCCCGTGGGGCGTATCCGGTCGTCAAATCCTGTCCTGGACAAAACATGGGAGGCTTCCAATGCTTCATACCTGTCAAATCTTTTTGGATATCCGACTGATTGTCCGCAGCGGGAGAAAAACGGCTGGACCGGCGATGCTCATATAAGCATAGAGACCGGTTTATATAACTTCGACGGAATTACTGTTTATGAAAAGTGGCTGGCTGACCATCGTGATGAGCAGCAACCAAACGGTGTGCTTCCGGCTATCATCCCTTCAAACGGATGGGGCTATCATTGGGCAAACGGACCGGACTGGACCAGTACCATTGCAATAATCCCGTGGAATATATATCTTTTTTACGGTGACTCACATTTGCTGGAGCTCTGTTACGACAATATCAAGAAGTATGTAGACCACATCAATGAGATTAGTCCCGCGGGACTGACTGACTGGGGACTGGGTGACTGGGTGCCGGTGAAGTCGGTGACTCCGAAAGAGTTTACATCGACGGCTTATTATTATGTTGATGTTGTTATTCTTGCAAAAGCTGCCAAATTATTCGGCAGGCAGGATGATTTTAAAAAATATACTCTTCTTGCTGAGAAGATAAAGAAGGCTCTTAACGATAAATATTTTGATTCCGGAAAGGGAATTTACGGCAGCGGGTTGCAGACGGAGCTGAGTGTTGCACTTCACTGGGGTCTGGTTCCTGAAAAATACAGGGCAGTGGTGGCTGAGAACTTAGCTAACAAGGTGGTGGCTGACAATAAACATTTAGATGTAGGGCTTCTTGGCACTAAAACTCTCCTGAATGCCTTGAGTGAAAATGGCTATCCGGAACTTGCATACGAAGTGGCATCGCAGGAGACTTATCCTTCGTGGGGTTGGTGGATAGTGAACGGGGCGACTACATTTTATGAAAACTGGCCTCTTGATGCTTCGCGTGATATCTCGATGAACCATATTATGTTCGGCGAGATCAATGCATGGTATTATAAAGCTCTTGGTGGTATCTTCCCTGATGAAAAACAGCCCGGATTCAAAAATGTGATATTAAAGCCTGATTTTGTCAGCGGACTAAAGGAGTTTGAAGCAGAGCATATGGGTCCGTTTGGTAAGATCATCTCCTCCTGGAAAAGATCATCAGGAAGCATCAGCTACAATGTGGCCATACCACCCAACAGCACTGCAACACTATACCTCCCGGGAGATGCGGCGATAAATGAAAGTGGCAGGCCGCTGCAGGAAAACGGATTCATCAGGATTAAGGGCTCAGATAATGATAAGATATGCCTTTTGTTAAAATCAGGGAGATACAATTTTTCAATTTCAGATTAGGTGGTGGCAAGGGATAAGGCAGTGAGGTTACATCAGTGGTATATTGAGACATCCGTCGGTTGAAACCGACGGCAAGGGATAAGGCAGTGAGGTTGCGTCAGTGGTATATTGAATCATCCGTCGGTTGAAACCGACGGCAAGGGATAAGGCACAGATCGAGGCAGCCTGAGAGTTCAAAGCCTTATCTATTGCCGTTCGCTTGAGCGAACGGATCAGAGGCCAATAAAATCCCTCAAACCTTTCATCGAAGCTATATTCCTTGCCGTTCGCTTCAGCTAACGGATCAGATAAATGCCCCATAAAATACCAAACAATCATAGATTTATTTATAAATGATTTGTTAAAAATTATAATTTTTTTTACATTGCCCTGAACAAAAAAATTAACCCCCATGTCATACATAAAAATATGGATACATTGTGTATGGAGCACAAAGAACAGAAGATTTTTCATTACAAAATCAATCAGGCCATTTTTATTGTCTCATATCCGCGATTATGCAAGAAAAAAATCAG
>JAAYJR010000427.1 GCA_012522835.1 Bacteroidales bacterium | reverse complement strand
TATTGGACCTCCACTGAAACCTCAGCCTCTTGTGCAATATACCGTCATTTTGGAGCGGGAAACAACCAGATAGGAAGAAATATCTCAGCTGAAAAGAAATACGGATTAGCAGTCAGGTGTATTAAAAACAGGTAAATTTCATTCTGCTTAACTTTTCTGTCAAACAAAAAAACACATTTTAGACAATACCAAGTCAGTTGGTCGGAATGTATATTGTTATAGTAAGTCTTAGTATGGCAGCCAATCGAACATTCTTAAAAAAATCAGTAAAATATAACCTGGATTAAATGAAATTGTCGTAACTTCTAACTGATTTCTGATCAATTTTAACCACTAATAATCAATAATGTGAAGGCACTTATTTTCCTTTTGAGTTTTAAAAACCCCAATTCATTTTATCTGTTAGAGGTTCTACTTTTAAACTAAATATCTATGAAAACACTTTTACTTCTCTTTATTATCATCTTTTCAGGAATTGCTGTCACTGCACAGGAGGTTGTAGCCAGTTCCGGCAGCAGCAGTGCCATAACCGGTTATAAGGTAGACTGGACACTTGGAGAAACGGTTATTGCTACCTTACCCGGTTCAGAAAATATTTTGACGCAGGGCTTTCATCAGACAAAACTTCTGGTAACCGGATTACAGGAATTCAATATCCCCGGACTGGAAGTCAGGGTATACCCTAACCCCACCAGCAATATGCTAATGATTGAAGTTATCCAAACAGGCAATGATAATTTCAGGTATGAACTTTTCGATATTGCAGGACGCAAAATAGTTCTGAAAAACATGAACTCAAACATCGAGGAAATTGATATGAGCAGTTATGTTTCTGGCGTCTATTTATTGCATGTATTAAAATCCAACAGTATGCAGGTAAAAATCTGCAAAATTATTAAACAGTAAACCATGATCACTGGTCATATATTGTACAACCGGAATAAAAGCTGATCTTTCGGGCTTCGGGAATATCGTCGAGGCCTTTGAAGCGTTCCGGTTTTTTATCGAAGAAGTAGAAAAATTTGCAGAAGCATTAAAAATTGCTTCAACAATTAACTTTTAACAACTACGTTATAATTAAAATCAATTAACGAAAAAGTATGAAGACACTTAATTTTTTCTCAATGTTTTTAATAGCCGCAATGCTGATTGCCTCCTGTAAAAAAGAAGATGAAGGAACACCCCAGCAGATAACCAAAAATTATACCTACAGCCAAAACATAAGAGGTTCATTAGGAGTAAAAGGAGAACTTATTTTATCTGAGCTTTAATTGGCTGATATCATTGGAGCGGAACCTGCAGAAAATTTTAAAAATGCAGAAATGCAGCTGGCCAATTGTCATCTTGAAATATCAGGTTTAAGCCAGATTGAATCACCTGAGGGAGAAGCAGTAATATTGGATGATTTTACTATTAAGGCAGGAACCCGCCAGGGGGTTAATATAGGAGACTGTAGTACAGATCCACAGGGACCAAACGAATTTGCCGCTGACGATCCACAATCTACTAACGAAATTATCAGTATTATCCAAAATATATTCACGGATATAACTTCCGGCAGTAAAAGCTCAACGATAACAGTATCATTCACGCCTAATGTAGACATCACTTCTTCTGACAATGTTCAGCTTAAAATATCCATTGGAGGTACATACCATTATGTAGTGCTTGAATAAATTTTGAATTTACCAATCAACGGTTGGCTCATATGATAAAACATTCAACACAGATCTTCGCGGTAAACAATCGGGCGTATTTTAAGAATAGGTTGCTCCTTCAAAGATAAGTTTTTTATTGCCCAGCATTGGGTATTTTTGTTTTTTAAATTTTGGCATTGTTTCAAGGATCAACGGGAGTTGCCGTTTCTTCTTCAACTGTACTTTTATTACATTTTCACCGATTTCAATATCGGCTCCGTTTAGGACAAATTTATCATACAGTGTCTGTGCCGTCAGATTTGTATACCGTCCCAGTTCATGGGAAAACAACCGATACAGATTATAAGCCAGAATTGACATAGTAAGGTCAAAATCAACTTTGATGGCCATCGAGGAAGAGACCAGGTTGAGGTGAAAAAAATCAATTTGTTCAGAGATCGTTTTTTCGACCATCCAGCGGCGTGCATATTTACTGATTATCAATTCCACCTGCAGATCAGTATCGTTTGTAATGATAATAGCCGGTTTTATTTTCCCGTTACCGGTAATGGTAATCTGTCGTATATCCTTATCATAGCCTTTGAGGAAAACCATCTCATCATACACGCGCAACATTCGTTGCTTATTACCGGTACATTCGACTCTGATATTTTTCCATCCCGATGCGGGCAGGTTGACTATCCGTTCTAAAAGCAGTTTGCCCCTTCGCCGAATGGTTATAAACTTAACCTGATCCTGATCCAGTTTTCTCAAATTCTCGTAGTTTGTGAACTTGCTGTCAAAACTGTACCCTTTTGTTTGATTTCTGATACCGCTTTGCTTAATTGAGAAAAAGAAAATAATTTCAATGAACTTGCAATAAATTCCGGTTCAACCCAACTATGTGTAAAACCGTTTTTTAATTC
>JAAYJR010000522.1 GCA_012522835.1 Bacteroidales bacterium | reverse complement strand
CCGATGTTAGCAGCCAGTTTGTTAATTGCCTTATCCATTGCCGTTCGCTTGAGCGAACGGATATTTGCAATATCAGAAGCACTGATAAGATAATAATGCCTTCGGGATCTGCCGGAAGCCGATGGTAAAGAATATCAAATTTTCTTAAATTCTGTTATATTTGCCTGAAAATTGTTTATTATGGCTTTTATTGCATTCAGGGGAATGAAACCATTCCGGCAACTGTTATTTTCAGCATTTGTAATACTGGTAAGCTTTTTGTCATTTACCCTACTTTCGCTGGTAGTTGCCATTCCTGTATTTGGACTTGATTCCCTGATGAATTTACCTACAATCAATGATATAGACAATCCTGAAAGTTTAAGGATACTAAAATATTTCCAGGTAGTTCAGTCATTCGGACTGTTTATCATTCCACCGCTTATAATTGGATGGCTATTTAGTGAAAAAATATCCGAATATCTGTATCTGAACAAGTCATTTACCGGATTATCGGTAGTTCTGGCAATATCAGTAACCATTCTTGCATTGCCCTTCATAAATTTCACAGGTGAATTAAACAGCAGAATGTTACTGCCGGAATGGCTTTCCGGTATGGAAAGGTGGATGAAGAATGCTGAGGAGAATGCTGCACTTCTGACCGAAGCTTTCTTAAAAGTTGAAACGACACAGGGACTTCTTTTCAATCTTTTCATGATTGCCCTTCTTCCTGCTATAGGAGAAGAGCTTCTTTTCAGAGGAGTTATTCAAAAAATCTTTACGGGGTGGACAAGAAGCCATCACTGGGGAATTTGGATCACAGCAATACTTTTCAGCGCACTCCATATCCAATTTTACGGGTTTATACCCCGCATGCTCCTGGGAGTCCTCTTTGGTTATCTGCTCATATGGAGTGGCTCAATCTGGCTGCCGGTTATCGCCCATTTTGTAAACAATGGATTTGCTGTCATGGCTATTTTCCTTATTGATAAAAACCTGTTAGACCCTGCAGTGGAAAATATTGGAGGAACTCCCGACAGTTATTATAGCGCCTTTCTAAGCTTTGCAGTAGTCTGCGCTCTTCTCCTGATTATAAAGAAATCAAACAGGGATAATATAATTCAGGCAACGTATTAACAAGTGATTTGTCAGTTAAATTCAAAAAAAAGGTCAACCTGCATTCCCTGAAGGTTCAGCTTCTTCTTTTCATTCCGCCGGAAAACATATACAATCCCGTAATCCTGAGCTTTTTGACGTTTATGCTGGGGAGGAATGTTCCCCAGGTTATCTTCTATTTCTGTCCACAGACTGCTTATAAATTCATTGGTCTTTTTTCTTATCTCCTGCATTTTACTATATGACCTGAGGACATTTTTTTTAAGGTTATGCTGAAAAACGGCAGCTTCATGAAAATCTTCAATTTTTACTTTGACTAATGCGATAGAAGGGTTATAAATGGCACTGCCTCCTTTAAGAATGCGTTTTTGCTCTCCCTCGATAACTTTCTTTCCCCACTCATAAATCTCCTCTTCTGTATTTAAGGGAGGAACCTTAAAATCCATATCTGATAAACTGTAAAACCGCAGAATTTCGCTATTCAGCTCTTCCCTTTCAATACTCATATAAAGAGTCTGAATAAAATGCGAAATATAGAGCTTTGCCTTTCGGTATGCCTCTTTATATTCAGAATACTTATCTGCCTCTATCTTTACATCCAGCTCATGATGGATAAGACAGTTCTCAAAATTAGTTTTGATATTCTGTAAATTATATAATGTGTGTTTTGAGAAAGCCAGTTTTTCAATATCTTTACCGGATGCCGCTTTAATGGCACTTTCCAATGCACGTAATCTGGCTTTATCTGTAGTAGGCAATCTGCGGTATGGCATAATTCACTGGTTTTATTATATGCGAAGTTAATTATTAAAAATAAACATTTTTAGTGTTCGCACATAAAATTATGCACAGGCACCTGTGAATTATTCGCTGAACTTAGCCTTCAGAAATTCCCTGTTCAGCCTGGCTATATTTGTAATTGATATTTTTTTAGGACACTCTGCTTCACAGGCACCCGTATTACTACAGCTCCCGAAGCCCAGTTCGTCCATTTTAGCCATCATTGATAAAACGCGCCTTTTAGCTTCCGGTTTCCCTTGTGGTAATTTCATCAGATGAGACACTTTAGCAGATACAAACAACATTGCCGATGAATTTTTGCACGCAGCAACACAGGCTCCACACCCTATACAGGCAGCAGCATCCATTGCTTCTTCAGCATCGTCGGGGGAAACAGGTATTGCATTTGCATCGGGAACACCTCCTGTATTCACTGAAATAAAACCGCCAGCCTGAAGTATTTTCTCAAATGCATTTCGGTCGACAATCAAATCCTTAATTACAGGGAATGCCCCTGCCCTCCATGGTTCTACTGTTATCGTATCTCCATCGTTGAATTTTCGCATATGTAACTGACAGGTGGTTACCTCATCATCAGGGCCGTGAGGCCTTCCGTTGATATAAAGGCTGCATGCCCCGCAAATACCTTCCCTGCAGTCATGATCAAAGGCTATAGGATCTTTATTTTCTTCAATCAGCTGATTGTTCAATATATCAAGCATTTCCAGAAAGGAGAGGCCGGAAGATATATTTTCAACAGTATATTTCTCAAACCTTCCTTTGGAAACAGCATTTTTCTGCCTCCAGACTTTTAAATAAATCTTTTTAAAAATTTGATCCGCCATCCTATACTCTTATATTACAAATCATTAGGTTATATATTACTCCCAGGCTCCGGATAAAAATGAATTATTTGGTCTCTTTCACCAACACTGCTATTTATAACTCCTTTGACTTAAAATAACATTTTCAAATGCCAGATCTTCCCTGTGAAGTTCGGGCTTCTCACCTTCTCCCATATACTCCCAGCATAAGACAGATGAAAAATTCAGATCATCCCTTTTTGCTTCTCCCTCTTCGGTAACTGATTCCTCACGAAAATGCCCGCCGCATGACTCTTTGCGTTCTAATGCATCTGTTGCTATCAGTTCGGCCATCTCTGAAAAATCAGCTACCCGTAATGCTTTCTCCAGCTCAGGATTCAAATTATCTTCTTCTCCGGTTATCCTGACGTCTTTCCAAAACTCCTCCCTGATTTCACGGATCAGGCTAATGGCTTTAGTGAGTCCTTCAGCATTTCTTGACATCCCGACATAATCCCACATAATATGGCCCAGCTTTTTATGAAAATAATCAACCGGCCTCGTACCCTGTATACTAAAAAGTCTCTTAATTCTTTCCCTCACTGTCATTTCTGCATTTTCAAATTCCGGTGAATCAGTATCTGTGGGAGGAGTTTGTATTTCATCAGCAAGATATTCGCCTATAGTATAAGGTAAAATAAAATAACCATCAGCAAGGCCCTGCATAAGCGCAGAAGCACCCAGTCTGTTAGCTCCGTGATCAGAGAAATTAGCCTCTCCCACAGAATATAATCCGGGTATTGTCGTCATCAGGTTGTAATCAACCCAGCTCCCACCCATTGTGTAATGTATTGCAGGATAGATCATCATCGGCTCTTTGTATGGATCAACATCAGTGATTTTTTCATACATCTGAAAAAGGTTGCCATATCTGGTGCTTATATAACCCCTGCCCATGCTTTCAATAGAATATTTAAAATCCAGAAAAACGGCTTTTCCTTCAGGATTAACACCATATCCGGCATCACAACGCTCTTTGGCAGCACGTGAGGCAACATCTCGCGGCACAAGATTCCCGTATGAAGGGTATCTTCGCTCCAGATAAAAATCCCTATCTGTATCAGGGATATCACTAGGGGTAATCTCTCCTTTCCTCAGTTTTTCAGCATCTGCCTTATTTTTTGGCACCCATACCCTTCCGTCATTGCGCAATGATTCAGACATTAGCGTCAACTTCGACTGTTGTTCTCCGTGAACCGGGATACAGGTTGGGTGTATCTGGACAAAGCAGGGATTAGCAAAGTAAGCTCCTTTTTTATAACATTGCCAGACAGCTGAACCGTTACTGCCCATAGCATTTGTTGAGAGATAAAATACATTTCCATATCCGCCTGTGGCAATAACCACAGAATGTGCACCAAACCTCATGATCTCTCCGGTCACCAGGTCACGGGTAATTATACCGCGTGCTTTCCCGTCAATTATCACCAGATCCAGCATTTCATGTCTGCTGAACATTTTCACCCGTTTAGCAGCAATCTGACGATTAAGTGCCTGATATGCTCCCAGTAACAGTTGCTGTCCGGTCTGGCCCCTGGCAAAAAAAGTACGGCTTACCTGTGCACCTCCAAATGAGCGGTTAGCCAATAATCCGCCATACTCACGCCCAAATGGCACTCCCTGTGCCACACACTGATCTATAATATTGGGAGAAATTTCAGCCAACCGGTATACACTGGCCTCCCTGGCACGAAAATCACCTCCTTTAATGGTGTCGTAAAACAACCGAAACACCGAGTCGTTGTCGTTTTGATAATTCTTGGCAGCATTAATTCCTCCCTGGGCTGAAATAGAGTGTGCCCTTCTGGGACTATCCTGATAACAAAAAGCTTTTACGTTATAACCAAGTTCAGCAAGGGAGGCAGCAGCCGACGCACCTGCCAGTCCTGTGCCTACGACTATAATGTCCAGTTTGCGTTTGTTGGCGGGACTGACTACCCGTAAATCTGCCTTATGTGTGGCCCACTTATCAGCCAGCGGCACTTCCGGGGCTCCTGATTCTAATATTCTCATATCTGAACTGATAAAAGACATTTAAAATTTAATTAGAAAGTAAAGTGGAATAACAGAAAAACCGGCAGCTACAATTATTGCATAAATCTTACTCAATAACTGAAGCCTTCCAAGCCATTGTTTATTGCTTAATCCTAAGGTTTGAAAAGCAGACCAGAATCCATGTGAAAGATGAATCCCCAATAAAATACCTGCTAATATGTAGAGAAAATCATAAACAAGACTACTTTTAAACAGATCGGTTATCAATGTGTAAGAATCCTCCATCTCTATACCGCCGATATTAACTTTCTGCAGGACATCGGGATTGAATTTGATAACCCAGAAAAAATTAATTATATGGATCACTAAAAAAACCAGAACCAGCAATCCGATAATTAACATATTCCTCGACGCCCATGAACTTGTTATGCCGGATATTTTCTTATTGTAGTTTACCGGCCGGGCTTTATAATTATGGTATTCTAAAAGGAATGACCACAAAATATGAATGAAGAATCCCAGTCCCAGCAATGGTTCAATAATCTTAACAATCCAATTGGTCCGCATAAAATGGGCTGCGCTGTTAAACAACACCCCGCTGTCATCAAAAATGAGTAACACATTAATAGTCAGATGAACAGCAACGAACAGTATCAAAAAAAGCCCGGTAACACCCATCAGAAATTTCCGGCCTGTTGAGGTGGAAAAAAATTTATTCATAATAATCTGTTAATTCCATGGGATTATTCTTCAGGCAAAAGTAGATTAACGGCCTGTTATTGCCAAAAACAAATTTCCTAATCAGCTAATTTATAAAGTTTCTTAAGATTATCTTATTCCCAGCCAACCGTTCGCTGAAGCGAACGGCTAGGGATAAGGCAGTGAACCAACTGGCTGCTATGATATGTAGCCTATCCATTGCCGTCGGCTTAAGCCGACGGATTAAAGGGCATTGCTATTTTATAGAATTCCCTGCATGTGCATGCATCCGTTCGCTCAAGCGAACGGCAAGGGATAAGGCAGTGAACCAACTGGCTGCTATTATCGGAGATTCATTCATTATTGCTATTTTG
>JAAYJR010000243.1 GCA_012522835.1 Bacteroidales bacterium | reverse complement strand
GGCAGGCCCGCCTTACGGTAGATGAGTTTCTTGTAAAAGCAAAGGAACTGGGTTATGAGGGAGTCATGCTTGTAGCCAAGCGGCCTCATGTATCTCCCCACGATTATGACCAGGCTGCCAGGGCAAGACTTAAAGCAAAAATTGACTCATTAGGGCTTACACTTGTAGCTTTGGCCGGCTATACAGATTTTACCGCAGGAATCGACAAACCCGGAATTCCAAATGCTGAAATTCAGGCAACATGGGTTGGTGAAATTTCCAAACTGGCAAAAGACCTCGGCACTGACATGGTGCGTATATTTACCGGATATGAACGCCCGGGCATACCTTATGACAAACAGTACAGCGAGGTTCTGGAAGGTTTCAAGATGTCCGGCAAACTGGCAGCAGAGCATGGTGAAACCCTGGTTGTTCAGAACCATCATGATATAGCATTGCATCACGATGCAATGTACTGGCTTCTGAAGGAGGTAAATATGCCAAACGTAATGGCCGGATGGGATGCATGGTCCCCGACACTCGAAGGATTGTCAAAGGAGCAGATCCGCGAATCTGTAATCAAAATGAAACCCTACCTGGTAAATACAATTGTAGCCGATTATGTAGAACATCCAAGGTATACCTATGTAAACCAGCTCACCAATTACAAGGCAGATCAGCCGGTTATGAGGGCGGTTCCTCCGGGGGAAGGCATTATCGACTATAAACTCTGGTTTAATACCCTCAGGGAGATTGGTTATCAGGGATGGGTGGTATATGAAATGTGTGAAGTGCTTGATGGCGGAGGATCAATCGAAAATCTTGACCGGACGGCTAAAATATTTTTAGAATATATGGAACAATTTTAATTTTTATATATCAATGAAAATCAGATTAATATTGTTTTTACTCTTTTCACAAATTTTACCGGCAATGTCACAGTCATTCCCAAAATTAGCAGAAAGCTTTAGGTTAAACCAGCTTGAACCTCCCACCGGCAAGGTCAGAATGGTTTTAGATACTGATACATACAACGAAATCGACGACCAGTTTGCCCTTGCTTATGCATATCTGTCGGATGAAAAAATCAGACTTGAAGCAGTATATGCGGCACCATTTAAAAACAGACGCTCTGAAGGTCCCGCAGACGGTATGGAAAAAAGCTATAAAGAGATAGAACGTCTGCTGGCTCTTTTGGGAAAATCACCGGATGGTTTTGCCTTCAGAGGCTCTGACCGTTACCTTGAGTCAGAGACAAAACCAGTAATGAGTGAAGCAGCTCTCGACCTGGTGGACAAAGCGATGAAAAGCAGTCCTGATAACCCCCTCTATGTTGTGCCAGTAGGCTGTATTACAAATGTGGCCTCAGCTATCCTGATAGAACCGGAGATAATTAAGAACATTGTCGTTGTATGGCTTGGCGGTAATGGACTAAACTGGCCTGACCAAAGGGAGTTTAACCTGATGCAGGACGTTAGGGCAGCAAGGGTTGTCCTGAATTCGGGTGTTCCTATGATGATAATGCCATGCAAACCTGTAGTGTCCCACTTCCATACAACTATTCCGGAACTGGAATACTTCCTTAAAGGAAAAAACAAACTTTCAGATTATTTATTTACAAATGTTGCAGAATACAGTGCAGGTAAAGAAGCCTGGTCAAAAGTGATCTGGGATGTCACTGCAGTTGCGTGGCTTGTTAACTCTTCATGGATACAGACCAATGTCGTTCACAGCCCTGTGCTGACAGACCAGGTTACATACAGTGTTGATAATTCGCGACATTTTATCAGGATGGCAACATTTTTGAACCGCGATGCAATCTTCAGGGATCTGTTCAAAAAACTGACCAGGTAAGCTAATTACGAAAAATAATTTTCCCGTTATCAGGGAGTGCCCTGTACAAGGCCCTTGCATCTTTATCTCGCAACCACAGGAAAAGAGCAGGTTCATAACCAGACGGGAACAAATCGCCTGTGAATTCACTTGCATAAAACAGGGCTAAAGTCAGTATTCCGTTACTATTACCATTTGTTGGATTTTTAGAATTATTAGTTCTTTAAATCGACATTTTTTAATATAAACTGTTGATATACAGTAGTATATTGTTATTTTGAATTTGTTTAAATTAATAAAGATAATTAACTTGCTGCCGGTTCAGTCCTAAAATCAATTTCCAAATAGGTTATCTTTGGATTCATGTAATAAATTTAAACGATGACCGTAAAAGTTACCCGCACCTTTGATATCCTGGAAAGATGTATAGAAGAGTTTCCCCGGGAGGATGCCCTGGGAGGAAAATTTAATGGTAAATGGTATACCTACTCAACAGAAGAGTACTATAAAAAATCTCATCAATTTGCGCTGGGTTTATTAGCTCTCGGAATAAAAAAAGGAGATAAGATCGCTACAATCACCAACAACCGCCCTGAATGGAACTTTGCCGATATGGGTATGGCAATGACAGGTGTTGTGCATGTTCCTGTTTACCCCAATATCAGTGAAGATGAATACAGGTATATACTCAGCCATTCAGAAGCTGTAATGTTAATTGCCGGGGACAAAAAAATTTATGAAAAACTAAATCCGGTAGTTACTGACATCGTGTCTTTAAAAGATGTTTATACATTTGAAGAGGTTAACGGGGCAAAATATTTTGAAGAGATCCTGAAGCTTGGAGAAGCAGGGCGGAAAAAGTTTGAAAAAGAACTGCAGGAAATAAAAAAGACTATTCAACCGGAAGATCTGGCCACTTTAATATACACTTCAGGCACAACAGGTGTACCAAAAGGAGTAATGCTGTCACATAACAACCTTGTTTCCAATTTTACTGCCCACTCCAAATTGCATAATCTGGGTAAAGGCCACCGTGTAATAAGTTTTCTGCCTTTGTGCCATGTTTATGAAAGAAGTGTAAATTACCATTTCCAGTACAAGGGAATGGGCATTTATTATGTCGGTAACCTGGGACAAATTGTATCTGCGATCCGGGAGATAAAACCTCATATGTTTAACTCTGTACCGAGGTTGATGGAAAAGGTTTATGACGGGTTTGTTGCCAAAGGCAAGGAACTTAAGGGTATTAAAAAATCTCTTTACTTCTGGGCTCTTAACCTGACCCGTCATTTTGAATACAATAAAAAATACGGACCGATACTAAAGTTAAAAATAAAAATTGCTGATAAGCTTATCTATTCAAAATGGAGAGAGGCACTGGGCGGGAATATAGTTTATATAGTTTCAGGAGGTGCATCACTGCAACCTCGCATAGCCAGGGTACTGGGTATGGCCGGAATGTATAACCTTGAAGGTTATGGGCTGACAGAAACCTCACCGGTTATAGCAGTCAATAATCCTGCAACCGGAGAGATGAAAATCGGGACTGTTGGACCTGTTCTTGAAGGATTTGAAATTAAAATTGCGGAAGATGGTGAAATTTTATGTAAAGGCCCGGGGCTAATGACAGGTTATTATAAAGAGCCAAAGCTTACCAGTGAGGTAATTGATGAAGAGGGGTGGTTTCATACCGGCGATATAGGTATATTGGAAGATGGCAAATATCTTAAAATAACTGACCGTAAAAAAGAAATTTTTAAACTTTCGGGTGGGAAATATATTGCTCCCCAGTTGATAGAAAATAAGTTAAAAGTATCAAACCTCATTGAGCAGGTAATGGTTATCGGGGAGAATGAAAAATTTGCCAGTGCCCTGATTTCTCCAAACTTTCCACTACTGCATGAGTGGTGTTCGCATCATAAGATCCTTTTTGAAAACAATGAAGAATTGATTAAAATTCCTGCAGTTATAGAAAAAATACGAAAAGAGGTGGATGAGATCAATAAAACTCTTGGTACCCACGAAAAGATCAGCCGCATCAGGCTTGTCAGCGAAGAGTGGACTCCGGCTACCGGTGAATTGTCGCCAACATTAAAACTGCGCAGAAATGCAGTGTCCGGAAAATATCAATATCTGATCGATGATATCTATTCAGCAGGAAAATTCTAAGACCAGCCTTTGCTGTCTTTCCGTTTCATCTCATATTCCGAATCCCTGTAGTATGCCCATATCATAATTCCTGCAAGTATGGCAAATAACACAGGTAGCAGCGGACTAACCTTCCCTGCTGAACCCTGACCGTAAGAATGCAGCCCGGTAAGGTAATAATTTACTCCGAAGTAGGTCATCAATACTGATCCAAATCCGAGAACTGACGCAATATTATAATTTACAGTACCCCTGAGCCGGGGAATCAGGCGCATATGGACTATAAACGAGTATATCAAAATCGTTATCAACGACCATGTTTCCTTAGGATCCCAGCCCCAGTAACGCCCCCAGCTCTCATTAGCCCAGACAGCCCCGAAAAATGTTCCTATTGTCAGAAAATAGAGGCCTGCAATTGCAGACATTTCATTTATTGTCGTCAACTGTCCCATTATAACATTTACCTTACTTTCGTTGGATGGCCTCCTGACAATGACAAGAATCAAAACCAATACCCCCAGAAAAGCGCTTAGCCCTATAAAACCATAGCTTGAAGTTATAACAGAGACATGTATAGTCAGCCAGTATGATTTTAATACAGGAACTAAATTTGTGATCTCCGGATTCATCCAGTTCAGATGAGCAACAAACAGTGCAATACCCGATAAAAAGGAGGCTGTACCCACAACCATAGGATACTTCTTACCCAGCAGCAGTCCGGCAAGCATAGCTGCCCAGGCTACATATACCATCGATTCGTATCCGTTACTCCAGGGTGCGTGGCCTGATATATACCATCGCAATATTAATCCTGCAGTGTGAATTACAAAAACCAGAAAAATGACAATAAGGAAAGCATTTTTTATGATCCCCGGCAATTGTTTAAGCCTGAAAATATTCACAAACAGTATAAATAAAAGCATGAAGCCGAATAACATATAGTATGGAAAAATCCTTTCAAACGGATTAGTTTTATTATATAATATCTCAGCCCTCTTCTTTGACTGAGAAAGTAATAAACTGTCCCCATGTTTATTTTGAAATTCTGAAATCGTTTCAATTATATTTATTGCTTTATTCCTGTCTTGTCCTGTTATCGAATTAGCAAGCATGCTGAGTGCACCTTTTATAAAAATCGAATCGCCCCCGTCATAATCTTCAGCCTCACTTCCCGGTGAATACCACATTTTATCATTTTCTTTCCGGGGGAACAACCTGAATATTGAACCCCTGAACACCATGAAACATATACTAACCCTCTCATCAAGATAGATCAATTCCTTGTCAACCCGGTTTCTCAGGGCAGGATTTTTACTGTATGCTGTCCTTACATCCCCGGCTATTATGTAATTCCCCTTTTCATCAAACAGTTCCTGTAAAGCAATATGCTTACCGGATATCCCCAACTGCGTGGCAAGTGATTTATTTGAAACTCTGACAAAAGGTATACTGCGCCATAACTCAGGATAAACCGTCATACTCAACACTGCCTCTTCCGGCGATTTCCCGGAGAGTGATGATTTTCTGCTCAGCTTTCTTACGATTTCCCCTGCCAAAGTAGACATAGGTTCAATCCTGCCATCTGCACCCTGCACCCAAAGCTCACTGAACTTTTTTACAACCTCATTATCAACAGGAGGTATATTTCCGGATGTTCGGGCACTTAATTCACCGGGCATTATAAACACACATAATAATAAGACCAGGGCCCCTTTTACCTGGTAGTTCTTTAACCTTCGTGCCAATATCCTGAAATAGGAGTTCCTGTTAAAAAGTGACAAAATTATACCTAAAATAAGCAGTGTGTAACCAAAATAAGTAACAAGTGTTCCCCAAAAATCATAACTGACAGATAAGATTGTTCCTCTCTCATCTCTGTCGTACGATGACTGAAAAAATTTATACTTTTTGTACCTTAATGTATTATTCATAAATATACTTACATCCCTTCTGATATTATCCTTATCATCCACCAGCACTACCTCAGAAGTAAATGAGGAAGGGGAGTCTGAACCAGGATAACGCTCTACGATGAATTTTTTTAAATGAAGACTAAACGGGAGCTGTAAATATTTCGAACCATAAGCCAGTTTAAGGCTCCTGTTTCCCAGGGGAACCTGCAGAGTATCGGAGATAGCGCCTGAACTGCCGAAAACCGGCACTGTCTGAACCCTGTCATTCTCTTTTATTTGCACTATAACAGCATCTTCATAAGTGCCTGCTACGCTTTTAACGGCAGAAAAAGTGGCGGAAGGAATATAATTGCGTACCAGAAACCTGAAGTCATTCAGACTATAAAGGGACATAGTTTTCAACTTTACTGTGTCGCCCGAAGAATAGACATTACCTCCCTGTCCGGTCATTGAACTTTCTGTTACAGGACCTGATGTTGTCATATAGATCTGTCCGTTGTCAGCAATGAAGAGAATATCATGGACAGGCCCTGAATCAAAACCTATTGTTAATCCGGATATCGTCTTTGAGTCGCCGGAAAATAAATAGAGTGACTGCATTCCACTGTTTTCAGGGGATGAACATACAAAGTCTATTACCGGAACTCCGTTTGCAGAAGGAATTGCCTTACGTTCGGCACCAGCAATAAATCCGACTGATTTAACTTTAACTGTTTGTCCGTTAGTATCAAAACCGGCGGTAAACTGCCTGTGGTTGATCTCTGAGAACAGCACCCTCTCTTCTTTCTTATCACCCTCATACTCTGCATAAAAATACCCGTCCGATGAAACCATCACGTCCGAACTCTGCTCTTCACGGATGTGCATAGTGCCTTCAAATCCAATATAACGGGTCAGGAGGGCTCCTGCCATCATTGCCAGAAATGATATATGGAATAATCCCAGGGTAAACCGCCTGACAGAAAACAGCCTGTACTTAAATATATTATTTATAAGGTTAAATGCTAACAATCCCCATAAAAGCTCGAACCAATGTGAATTGTAAATCATAGCCTTTGCAGCCTGAGTCCCCTGACTGCTTTCCAGAAATGTGGCAGTTGCCATAGCAAATGCAAGTACCATTAATAAAAATGCCATAAACGGCATGGAGGTTATAAACCTGTATAATGCCTTCATTTTGTAAATGATTTAAGGTGCCAAAATAATTCATATTTACCACAAAACAAAACTCAGGTAATTACAGTTTTACGGGGAAGTGTAATAAAAAATGTTGTTCCTCCCTCAGTCCGCGGGGCAAAAGTGATTTCTCCACCATGAGCATTTACAAATTCCCTGGATAAGGTAAGCCCCAGTCCGGTCCCCCGGATATTTCCTACATTTTTACCACGGTGAAAAGGTTCAAATATCTTCTCACTGTCCTCCCTGGGCACTCCTATTCCGCGGTCTGAAACACTAATTACCACACATTTCTGTTTAATAGAAAGTTTTACTATTACAGGAAAGGAATTTTGAGAGTATTTACAGGCATTGAAAATTAAATTGTTAACTACCCCTTTCATTGTATGTATGTCGATATGCAAAAATATTTTTGATTTGGGTTTTTTAAACTCAATCTTATTAAGGATTTCAGGTAATGCCCGGTTTTCTTTAATAATTTCATCTAAAAATCCACATATTTCAACTGCAACAGGCTTTATCTTCAGGTTGCCGGTATTTATATGTGATATGTCAAGAATCTTGTCAATCACTCCTTTTAAGAAAATAATATTGTTTTTTATCTTTTTGATTTTTTCATTCCTCTCTTTTTTCGTCATCTGCTCATAATAAGTTTCCAGGGCTTCAGCGGAAAGGATCATTGTCGAAAGGGGGGTCCGGAACTCATGTGATGTCTGACTGACAAATCTCGACTTTAATTCATTTAATTCCTTCTCTTTTTGAAGAGATTCGGTGAGCAGATTCTCATAATCCTTCATGTTATTAATATCGGAAGTAGTCCCTATTATTCGTTCAGGAACCCCGGATTCACTTTTACTGGTTATTCTTCCCCTGTCAATCACCCACCTGTAAGATCCATCTCTACAAATCATCCGGTGAACACTTTTATACATCGAAGAATCTCCCTTTAAATGGCCTTCAACTTCAGACAACATATTGCTCAGATCATCTTTATGGATTTTATTTATCCATTCATCATACAATCCGGATATTTCATTATCCTCATATCCAAAAATCTTTTTCCACTGACGGGAAAAATAGATCATATTTGTAGTGAGGTCCCAGTCCCATAGCCCATCCCCTGAGTTCTCAAGTGCAAACTGCCAGCGGTCTTCACTCTTTTTCAATTGCACTGCTGCTTCTTTCCTTTCAGAAAGGTCTCGTGAGATCGTGTAAAAGGCAGATTTATGATCCCACATACCCGGCACCACACTTGATTCTACCGGTATTTCGCGGCCCTTTTTTGAATAAAAAGGAAGGTTGCTCTTTTTTGTAAGTCCTGATAAAATTTTATCAACAACAACAGCAGATTCATTCTCCATGCGGGGAGGAAAGAGTTTCAATAACGGCATACCTCTTAGCTCATCTGTGGTCAATCCAAGCCTTTCTTCAATTGCAGGGTTTGTCAATATTATCTTTCCGCAGGAATCAATTATAACTACAAACTCATCAATTGCCTCAAACAATAAAATAAAATTTTTCTGAGATTGGATCAATGAATTCTGAACTGTTATCCTGGATATAGCCCTCCCTATTTGGGATGCGATCGATTCCAGCATCCATATCAATTCGTTACTCAGCTCTGTCTTAACCGAGACAAAATTAACAGACCCTGTAACCCGGAAATTATTTTTTATCGGTATAACACCTGTACTTTTATATGATTCCTGCTTAAGGATTCCATGTCCTTCGATAGAATCAGTACATGGCCCGTAAAAAGATTTTCCATCAAGAATGAACTTATGTTTTGAATCCCCTGGCTCAATGGATTGGGCTAAACCCCTGAATTTTTCAGATATACCGTAACTTATCATTAAATCAAGGTTGCCGGTTTCGGAATTGACCATATAAATACCTGCACCTTCAATTTCTTCGGAACTTATGACAGCATTCAATACTAACCTGAGGGCTTCGTCTATTGATGTAACTGACGAAAGGCTAAAACCAAGTTCCCTCTGTATCCGTGAGTATCTGTCATGTTTTTTCTCTTCGGTTATATTATTAACCTGCCATAAATGACCTGCGAGCCTGCCTCTCTCCCTGACTGGTATATAAGTACATCTCAGTACACTGCCATCCTTTATAAATATTTCGAAGTTGCTGTCAGAGCTATCCTTTTTATTGAACCATGAAATGAAACTTTCTGACGTGGTTATCAAAAAATTACTGATTATACTTATTAGTAAGCTGCTGTCCTTTCCTACCAGTCCTGCAGGGTTAAGGTATATCCTGAACAGGTCACAAAAATATTGATTGACAGTAATGATCTTACCGGAATTATTCTCATAAAGTATACCTGTTTTTAAAAAGTCTGTTAAATTATTCATGTTTGTGTCTGCTGAATAAAACTTATGAAAAAACCTTTCAAAGGGCATTCATCCCTTTTAACCGATTCATAATAACCGGGACAATAAATCTACCGCTAAAAAAATGATAAAAATTATGCACTAAGTTAAAAATAATACCCGGAAGATAAATTGCTTCCGGGTATTGAAAAAAAGTGATGATAAAACCACATTATGAGCTATTTCAAAGATATGAAATCAAATTAACTCAAAAACATTTTCCTATAGACATTTTGTAGACAACTACCCATTTTTTTTAACTATTTGAAACAATAAACATGGATTGGAGAGATTATTGCCTGAAATATCACAGTATTTCTCTTTCCGGACTTATGCAATTGTTTTGGATCATAAAAAATGCCAACCCGGACGTGTTTCCGGATTGGCATTATAGCTTATAAGCCGTAATTAAAAATTCATGTTTGGGGATTTACTCTTTCCTAAATCTTGTTTCTGTAAAAACAATTTTTATTCATAATGATATATTTACTTTTTTATAAAACGGCTTAATAACTATTTAACCGTAAAAATAATGATCATAATTGCTTAAAAAAAATTAGAATATGCACATTTTAAGGACATTGTAAAAAAAATTGGCCATAAATGCTAATATTTGTCACTTGCTTCCACCTGTAATGGGATTATGGTCATTCAATAAAACAAAATCAATATCTTGTAAAAAGTCTCCATCAGCAAGTGCCCTTACCTCAATTTCGATTTTATCCGGACTGCATACAAGATCCAGGTAATCAAGCTGGTTTTGATCAATTCTCACTATATAACGGCCGGGAAGGATCCCCATAGTATAAAATGTTCCGTCGGAAAAAGTTTTAATTATTTCTTTATTTTCACTTCCAGCGTTTTCAATTATGACTCTTAACCCACTCATTGGATATTGCTGTTCGCCCCTTTCCAGGGCTACACTTCCCTCAATTACCCCGGTCCGGTAGAGAGGAATTTTTATAAGTTTATAACGGTTCGGGTCAGCAATAAATGACAATTTGCTGTTGAGCGGGGAGAGCAGCGGATCCTGCAGTTCAGACTGGATAATTTCAATATTATATGATTCATAGCTATTTAACCTTCCTATATGTAAAATCCCCTCAGGACTAAGTTTCATATCGACAGACCTGTCAAGCCTGACTGCAGAAGAAGGTACCAATACTTCGTTTTTATCATATTTCCCGTTTTCATTGGAATCCACAAACATAAGTACAGAAACCCCTGCCCGGCCAACCCGTGGCCTGTTTGAAAATGATATCTTTCCTCCCTCAGGGAGTGAAGCCAGTGAACCGGATATAGTCTGTCTGCTCATAAAACCCTCCTTCATCTGCAAAAATCCTGATGAGATCCTGAATAGGTTTAAATTAATATTCATCCCTGCCTGTAAATAGAATGACCGGGACGATTTTTCATAATCTAAATCAATATGAAATCTTCCCTGTCTGTAAAAAGTTTTTGAGATCCTGAGCCCGGCTGAATTTAAATGCCTGGTAAAGGGATCATATACACTTTTTGCATTCAGCATTACTCCCCTGACAATTAACGGAGAAGAGGGCAATCCTGAAAATGAATACGTTAAGGATGCAAAAGCAGATCCGTCTGCGTAGCTCTTCGATTCATAACAATTATTTATACGGCCTCTGTAATCAACCCGGAAACTGAGCCTCCTTAACCGGGCACTCACTCCCCCGTTAAATTCATTGCCTGTTCCGTTTCTAAAACGATTATACCTGTATGAAAATCTGAACCCCGATTTGACATCAGGCAGTGTGTATGGAAAAAATATACCGGCAAATAACTCATCTTCAAGCAACCTTAGGTTTAAAAGACTTTCATTCCGGAAACAGGTATATGAAATTTTCCAGTTACCCCCCCCTGGATAATATGCCGCTAAACCTGTTTTGTATTGCAAATCAGGAGCGACATAAATATTCACAAGATATTGTTCATTAATCCGGGCAGTTAAAGATGAATAATAATTCAGTCTGGCCTCCCTGCCGAAAAAGGCAGCTCCCCCTTTAACTGTTATATTTTTTGTAATACCACGAGCTATGTAACCCTGATAAAAATACCTGCCCTCATCATAACCAGACCAACCATCATCCGTGATGCCGGCTTTAATATCATAGGACATTACACCTTCGGGTAAAAAATTACCGGGTGTGATTATCCTGTTGTGCCGGATTACAATCTTCCCGTCAGGTTTATAAATTTGTACTTTAGTGCGCACAGACCCGTAATTCAGCGGGAATTTAAATATGTAATAACCCTGATCATCAGCATATTGAAATGCGCACAAGCGATTGTTCAGATACAGTTCCACTTCCGAACCCGGGTCTGTAACCCCTTCAATAACATGATCGTTACAATAACGCCGTGGGACAACGGGTTCATTACTCAGAGCAACACCTGTAACCCTTCTTTGAAAAATACCGTTTGAATATAACTGTCCGGCTCTGAGAGACGTAATAAATGGATTATCCCTAAAATCATACTCCCATGTTGTATTAACAGCCCTTATTGAATTGATGTTTCTCTGGTAAGTGCCCGAGATACCCCCGCTCAGACTGCCACCCATGACTTCTGCACCTCCTTTGAATAAGTAATTAAATGAACGGCTTCCTCTACCGGAAAGCATTCCGATATTGTAATCAAGAACACCCGCCTTAATCAGTTTACGCTCCCTGGGGTATGCCAAAATAAATTCATTGTCATCTTTTCCCCTGTTGACAATTCCCAAATGTCTGTTTTCTCTTCGCTGACGCTCTTCAACAGGCAGATCGCCTTCATATTCCAGTGCTACGCTCAAGGCATTCATGCTGACCTTGAGCTTCAGTCCGAAAACCTTCTCATACAGTTCCGGCTTCAGGTAAATATCCGCCTTCCCAAACCTGACATCATCAGCCGAAAATAGTAATCTCTCTTTTCCATTTTGTGCTTCATTTGAATTAAAGTCCAGCTTCCATTGCACCTCCGGATTATAAAATTTGCCTTTAACAATATTCTCAGACCTGTCAATTTCGTGATACAGATATAACAGACTGAACAGTTCTGATAAAGGCAGGAAAAAATATCCATTACTATATATTGCATTAACATAATGACGGCCGGTTGCACTATAATAAAAAAGTAGCTTTGTCTCTTCATCCTGATCCTGAAAAAAACAGAATGAGCCTGTCATAATGAGAGATATAATCAGGAAAAATGTAACAATAGGTAATTTGTTCAGAATAGACACGTGTAAATCAAAAGGGAGTATTTTTCAATTCTCTCGGAAGTAATATCAATCAATTACCACCTTAATCCTGTATTGAACGGGATCCGCCTGCACCAGATCGGTAGCCGCTATATCTGACCTTCGGGTCTGATAAGTCAGTTCCAGCATATAATCACCCGCAGGAAGTCCTTGTTCAGGCAGGTCAAATTCAATTTTTTGCACTATATTAAAGTATACAGCAGTTGTCTGCCGATGAAAAGCCACCTCCCTGTTTTCTGAATCAAAAAGCCTGGCATATACACTTCCGTTAAAGGGAGAATTACCCTCCCGGAGGAGGCTGGCCAACACTTTCAGCTTCCCATTCTCTGTAACGGCGCTGACTTTTTCGGGGACCAACCTTGTGTTCACCTTTCCACTCCTGTAAAAAACCGGGATGTTATGTCTAAATACATAGTTAATCTTTGTCCCGACAGATTGTGAACCAGAAGATTCAACTGTATGCTCCACAACTTCACCGGAAGATATGATAATCCGGCTCCAATATACTCCGTCAGGTTTCCCGTTCATATTGCGAACCTGGACCCTTACAGTCTGCGAACCTCCCGGAGCCAGTAAAAATTTGCGTGGAAATGCTTTCAGACAGCTGTCAAGGCGGTACCCCGAAGATGCATTAGTGTCGTTACAGACCATCAATTGATTTCCGTCTGCGTCAGAAGAAAGATAGCCAAATTCGAAAGCAACAGAAATTTCCCTTGCCGTATTATAGCCGTTGGCAATATGCAGGGAGGCAATGTTCGAGGGACTATGAATATATAAAGATACAGGGGCAACAGAAATTTGAGAAAGCGCCTGCCGGCCGGAAGTAATTAATATCAGGGCCGGTATCAGGAAAAAATATTTCAACACAACAGGTGAATTTTTAATTATACTCCACGGTAAAACAGGCAGTACCGCTATAGTTGCCTGCAGCCTGCGAGGTCAGAGTACCAAGGCTGCCTCCCACCCAAATATAAAATTTATTTAAAACCAGATCTATGGTTACAAATCCTTCGTCTGCAATCAGGTCAACTGAACCCGACTGGCTATCTGTCCCGCTTCCCGATACAGCAAAGGTCAGGGTCAAATCATCCTCATCTCCATTGAGGGTGATTGATGAATCCCAGCCTATTCTGACTGACTGGGAGCCTTCTCCGGTAATAATAAACTTACCTGCAATCGCAGTTGCCCCTGCATACGAATGCTCAATGCCCTGTGGATCCAGGAAAACGTCTCCCGGTGTAGTTGACGAAAGGTTGCCAAAATCTGCATCTCCTTCCGACAAAATTGATAAATCACTAAGCACATTGGCATTTACACTTATTTCTGCTTCCTGGCGAATCTGAGCTGATATTTTGTTAATGTATCCAGCCATTAAAAGAATGAATAAAAAAACAATCGATTTTTTCATCTTTGTGTATTTTGAGTGGTTAAAAATAAATCCTGTTAAATAACCCCCGGACAACCCCGTTTAAATCCGGGGTTACCAGAGGCAGTTTAAAAACTTATGGCATATATGCAGTGCAACAGATGCTCTTATTAACGGGAACCAGGAAACTATGAATATTCCGGGAAAGTGAGACAGACCAACTTATCATGCATCTAATGCCCGGATCAAAAGTATAAACCACAAAATATCTGACAACACTATTTTGTGTACATTTTGTAGACAATCACAAAATTATTGCATCTAATTGAAGGAATGTACGATTTTCAGAAAGTCATCCTCTCTTGATAAACCCATTTTCTTTTTGATCCTGTAGCGGCTTTTTCTTACGCTGTCTTCAGAAATATTAAGAAGTTCAGCCATCTGGCTTGTAGTGAGTCCGGTATAGGTTGCTGATAAAAACACAAGTTCATATTGTGTAAATCCTGAATATTTAGCGGTTAAATTAGAGAGGAAATCAGGATGTGCCTGATTGAATTTCAATTGAAATCTAAGCCAGTTGTTACACAATATATTTTTCTTACAGACCTTTATTTTAAGTTCTGCAAGCAGTTTCTTTTGTCCTGCGGTCAAATTATCATTTTTAAGTTTTGCCTGGATCAGACTTTTTAAATTGCTAATTGTATTGTTGGTGTTGATCACAGTCAGTGCTTCCTGCATCAATTCCTGTTCTTTTTTCTGCAGGCAGTTTCCAAGGTGTTCTTTTTGGGCATTAATCCGGTTAATATATTTTGACTTTTCATTAACCTCATCTTTCAGTATTGAAATTCTGTTCTCTATATCACGTTCAGTTTCATAAATTTTTCTGCCTACATACTCCTCCAGGTTTGAATATTTTTCAATCCTGGAGGAAATTGCATTCAGGAGTTCTTTGCGGGTAAAGGGTTTGGTCAGATAATCATCTGCCCCCATTTCCATTCCCTGCCGGTAATTCTTTCTTTCATTGAGTGCAGTAATGAAGATAAAAGGCACCAGCTTCCTCTTCTGTTCATTCCGGAATCTTTTCAACACTTCGTATCCGTCTAAATCAGGCATTACAATGTCACAAAGAATTAAATCGGGTGAGAGTTTATTTGCAAGCCTTAAGCCGTTATGGCCGTTTTCTGATTGAAAGGGGGCATATCCTTCAAACTTTAAAATTTCAGCTATACTATCACATAATTCTTGTTCATCTTCAATAATTAAAATTTTTTTCATTTTTTGATTGCATTTAGGACATTATGGTTTGTACCTGCGAAAATAATAAATTCTCAGATACGGTTAACATCAAGGTACGAAAGAACTTTTTTCATCGCTGCCTGCAAACCTGTAATATCCTTACCCCCGGCGGTGGCATAAAATTTTTGGCCTCCGCCTCCTCCTTTTATCTCCCTGCCGGCTTCCAAAACTATTTTTGCGGCATTTAAACCCTTCTCCTCTACAAGGTTATCAGAGATCATAACGGTAAGATTTGGTTTGCCTCCTATTTCAGCCCCCAGCGCTAAAAACAGACTGTCAATCTCCCCCCTCAGTGAAAAGGCCAGATCCTTCATCATTGCGGCATTTTCCACTTCAACTATACCTGTTATTATATTAATTCCATTATCAGCAATCATTTTACTCTTCAGTTCATGCCTGATCTTTTTAAGACTTTCACGGTTAAAAGCATCCAGCTTGTCAGAAAGCTCAGCATTTTTATTGACCAGTTCTGTAACACTTTCAAGTATCTCTTTAGAACCTTTTAAGGTTTCTCTGATATTTTTAAGAATTTTGATCTGTTCGTTCACATGGTTTTCAGCTTTTCTACCTGTGATCGCCTCTATTCTCCTCACTCCGGCGGCAATAGCACTTTCTGAAATAATTTTAAAAAGGCCTATCTGTCCCGTAGCCTTAACATGAGTACCTCCACACAATTCCACAGAATCGCCAAATTTTATCACCCTGACAGTCTCTCCGTATTTTTCTCCAAACAACATTACCGCATCCATTTCGCGTGCCTGCTGCATAGATATTTCTCTTTTCTCTTCCAGTGGTGTATTTTCCCGGATTTTATCATTCACTATACTTTCAACCTTCTCAATTTCTTCATCTGTCATTTTTGTGAAATGAGAAAAGTCGAAACGCAAATGTTCTGCATTCACCAGTGAACCTTTCTGTTCAACATGACCACCAAGAACTTTACGGAGGGCGGCATGAAGAAGATGGGTAGCTGTATGATTGTTGGCTGTTTTTGTACGGTTTTCACCGTTTACAACTGCATAAAACGAATTTTCAGGATTTTCAGGGAGTTTTTCACTCAAATGGACTATCAGATTATTCTCTTTACGGGTATCAAAAATTTTTATCTTTTCATCCCCGTTACTTATATATCCTGAATCTCCTGCTTGTCCCCCCGACTCGCCATAAAATGGTGTCTGATCAAAAACGAGCTGATAGTATATCTTTTTTTTCTGTAAAACCTTACGGTAACGGGTAATTTGCACTTCTGCTTCAAGTTTGTCATACCCCAGAAATTCAGATCTTTCAATTTTCCTTAATTCAACCCAGTCACCCGTCTCCAGCTTAGCTGCATTTCTCGACCGGTTCCTTTGCTCCTGCATCTCCCTTACAAATCCTGCCTCATCTGTTCCCAATCCATTCTCCCT
>JAAYJR010000230.1 GCA_012522835.1 Bacteroidales bacterium | reverse complement strand
CTTCCGGGATCAGGAAGGCAGGTGATCTGCTAAAGCAGTATTTTCCTTATCAGAGCGATGATAAGAATGAACTGTCTGATGAGATTTCATTCGGAAAGAATATCTGAAATTAAATCCAGATAAAAATTTGAATTTGAATTTGAATTT
The DNA here is from genome assembly GCA_012522835.1 of Bacteroidales bacterium. GTDB lineage: Bacteria > Bacteroidota > Bacteroidia > Bacteroidales > Prolixibacteraceae > JAAYJR01. The sequence goes on along the minus strand of JAAYJR010000230.1, from coordinate 5,830 downwards.
GAATTTGAATCTGAATCTGTATCCGTCGGCTGAAGCCGACGGCAATGGATAAGGCACAGATCAAGGCAGCCAGTAGTTCAAAACCTTATCCCTTGCCGTTCGCTTGAGCGAACGGATTTTCAGGCAAAGGATAAGGCACAGATCAAGGCAGCCAGTAGTTCAAAACCTTATCCCTTGCCGTTCGCTTGAGCGAACGGATTAAAAAAAAATTTAATTTGCACAGATGATAAGAAACAAGAAATTTATATTATTACTTATTACTTTTTTGTGGATCTCACTCCTTCAGGCTCAAATACCTGAGCGACCCACACCTCCTAAACTGGTCAATGATTTTGCCGGTGTTTTAAGTCCCGATCAGATAAACAGTCTTGAAAACAGTCTGGTACAATTTGATCGTGAAACTTCAACCCAGATAGTTATCGTTACAATTAAAGACCTTCAGGGTTATGACCCGGGTGATTTTGCTTTCAGGATTGGAGAGAGCTGGGGAGTTGGGCAGAAGGGTAAGAATAACGGAGTAGTGATATTGGTTAAGCCCAAAACAGATAATGAGAAGGGAAGGATTTTTATTGCTACGGGTTACGGACTCGAGGGTGTATTACCTGATGCAGTTGTCAATGGTGCAGTCATTGATAACGAAATAATCCCGCATTTTCGTCAGAATGATTATTATAAAGGCCTTGAAAGCGGAGTGAAAGTTATTATGGATATTACACGCGGGGAATATACTGCTGAGTATTATCAGGAGAATTATGCCAAAGATACCGGTGTTCCCGGAATAGTAATAATATTTATTACCTTTTTTGTTTTCTTTATTATGCGGTCCAGGAAACAAAGGTTCTATTCCCCGGGCAAAAATCTTCCATTGTGGATTGCCCTTGGCATGTTATCCGGAAAACACTCGCACCGCGGAACATTCAGCGATTTCTCGTCAGGATCAGGAGGATTTTCCGGCGGATTTGGCGGATTTGGGGGTGGCAGCTTTGGTGGCGGCGGAGCAGGAGGCAGCTGGTAGGATAAACACCTCTCAGTGCCTATTTCAATCCTTCTATGTCGCTGTCTACCAAAATACGTCCGCAGTATTCACAGACAATGATCTTTTTGCGGCTTGCAATATCCAACTGTCTTTGTGGTGGTATTTTGTTAAAACAACCTCCACATGCATCACGTTGAATGGTAACAACAGCAAGGCCGTTTCTTGCATTTTTCCTTATGCGTTTAAAAGCTGTCAGCAGACGGGGTTCGATAAAGGATTCAATTTTTTCTGATTTAGCCTTCAGTTTCTCCTCTTCTATCTTTGTCTCTTCAGTAATCTCATCAAGTTCTTTTTTCTTTCTTTCCAGATCTTCGGTACGCTCTGACATCAGTGTTTTTGATGCGATGTACAACTCGTTCTTTTCAGCCATTTCGGCGCTAAACTCTTTTATCCTCTTTTCCGAAAGCTCAATTTCAAGTGTCTGAAATTCGATCTCTTTTGAGAGAGAATCAAATTCCCTGTTATTCCTGACATTGTTTTGCTGCTCGGTATATTTGGATATCAGCCCTTCGGAATCTTTTATGGAAAGTTTTTTATTGTTTATCGCTGTTTCAAGATTTTTTAATTCATCTTCGAGATTTACAAGTCTGGTTTTTAACCCGGCAATTTCGTCTTCCAGGTCCTGAACCTCAAGTGGTAGTTCGCCTCTCAATGTTTTAATCTTGTCAATATCTGAAACTACAGTTTGCAGTTCATATAATGCATGCAGTTTCTCTTCAATAGAGATGTCTTTTTCTTCTGGTTTTGCTGCTGGTGCGCTCATAGTTATTGTCACTTATATTAAATACTAATAATTTAGAAGTAAAAAACCGGGTTAGAGTTTACTTCTGAAAAACGGACTGCAAATTTAGGGAATTTTTTTGTTAGTAAGTCATAAAAAATTTCTTTAGTAAATTGTTCACTTTCATAATGCCCTATATCTGCAATTAAAATCTTACCCTCCGCATCAAAAAACTGGTGATATTTAAAGTCTGCAGTTACAAATATATCAGCCCGGGATGCAATTGCTTTACTAAGCAGGCCGGCTCCAGATCCTCCACAAACGGCAACTTTTTTCACTGGTTTATTTATCAGAGATGTGTGTTTTATGCATTTTGAATTAAATGTTTGTTTCAAAATTTCCAGAAACTCTGTTTCAGTCCGGGGTTCCGGCAATATACCGGTCATTCCCAGTCCTACGGTATTAAGTTGATTGTCAAGTGTGTAAATATCATATGCCACTTCTTCATAAGGGTGTGAATTCAGCAGGGCATTAATTATACTTTTTTCCATCCAGGAGGGGAAAACAGTCTCAAAACGTATCTCATTTTCAAAGTGCAACTTACCTTTTTCCCCCTTATAAGGATTTGATGAATCATTGCCTCTGAAGCTTCCGGTACCTTCAAGTGAATATCCGCAATAATCATAATTGCCTGTTGAACCTGCCCCCGCATTGAAAACAGCTTCTCTTACCCTGTCTGCATCTTCAAGTGGAATGAAAGTGACAAGTTTTTTTAATTTTCCCGTTACAGGCTGTAAAACCGAAGTCTCCCCTAACTGCAGCTTTTCACATATTTTAGCATTAACGCCCCCGGCTGCAGCATCCATGTTAGTATGCGCGGTATATATAGCAATATCGTTTTTTATTGCTTTTATTAATGTCCGTTCAACGTGATTGTCGCCGGTAATTTTTTTTATTCCTGAAAAGATTACGGGATGATGGGCAACAATTAATCCTGTGTTTTTTTCAACAGCCTCTTCTACAACCTTTTCGGTTACATCAATAGCAATAAGTGCTGCCACAACATTCCAGTCCGGATTACCTGTTACAAGGCCTGCATTGTCGTAAGATTCCTGCAGGGCCGGCGGGGCAATTGAATCGAGGTATTTTATTATTTCACTTATCTTCATTTTCCGGCTCCTCCATTTCGTCTCTTATCTCTGTTAATATTTTTTTAATATTTTGAAGTTTATCGACTATCTCCCAGGATTTGAGTGTTTCGGTTTTGTTCTCTTTCAGCTTCTGCTTCACCCCTTTTATTGTCATTCCCCTATCCCTGACCAGATGGTTAATCAGTTTTACAGTTTCTATATCCTGAGATGTATAAAACCGAGTGCCTTTGTCGTTTTTTTGAGGTGAGAGTTCAGAAAAATTTTTTTCCCAATATCTGATTGAAGAAGCAGACGTTCCGGTTATAGAGGCAACCTCTCCTATGGAGTAAAAGACTTTTTCAATATTATTATTTTTATGGGGCACAGTCTTTAATCGAGAGATTGACCAATATTGGATGAAATAGCGATCATTCTTTCATACTCATCAGGTGAAAGGTCTTTAAAATAGTAGTGCTGCGGATTTACCGGGCTTCCGTTTTTATGTACTTCATAATGAAGATGTGGTGCTGTCGACCCTCCTGTGTTTCCCACAAATCCGATAATGTCACCCCTCTTGATTTGCTGTCCCATACTTACATTAAACGCATTCAGGTGTGCATAGATAGTTTGATAGCCAAAGCCATGGTCAATAATAATGGCCAGTCCAAAACCGGACCGGCTGTTTTTCGATCCTTTAACTTCAACCACTTTTCCGTCGCCGGTGGCATATATAGGTGTACCCACAGGTGCGGTAAAATCCATTCCGTAGTGCATTTTTCTTACTTTATAGATCGGATGTATCCTGTATCCCCAACCACTGGCAGTTCTTTTAAGATCTTCATTGGCAACAGGCATAATTGCAGGTATGCTTGCGACCATTTTTTCTTTATTCAGGGCCAGTTGTAAAACTTCGTCGTAAGATTTGGACTGAATATATGCCTCTTTAGCAACAATGTCCAGTTTTCTGGCAGTAGTAATTACCAGTTCTGAGTTGTTAAGATCTTCGAGATGGGAATATTTATTAGTCCCGCCGAAACCAGCTTTTCTGATTGAGGCAGGGATCGGATTGGCTTCAAAAATGACCCTGTAAATATTGTCATCGCGGTGTTGCAGCTCATCAAGCACATTTTCAATGCGTCCAATGTCGTGCAACATCAACTCATATTGTGTAAGAAGTTTCTGGTTTTCTCTTTTTATTATTTTTGAACGGGGAGTCTCATAAAAACTTAAAAAAAGAACTGTCATAATTATTGCCAAAGCAAGACTGCTTGAAAGGTAAGTGGCAATTTTACCCAGTTTTTCTTTTGTCGATATCCCTACACGTTCATAACTCAGAGTATCAGGATTAAATTTGTATTTTTTTTTCGCCATATAGACCGGCTATTTTATTTTCATCATTAAACAAAATTAATTAAAACCTGTAACTTTGCAAGAATTATAACAGGCTTTGGGTGTTTCCACAGCACAAAACTAAATAAATAACTCAGAAAGATGATATTTGTTATACAGGCTTTAAATATTTTTAACAAAACTCTAAATATAAATGATATAGGATGATGCGCAAATCAGGAGAGATACGTAAGGCATTTTTGGATTTTTTCAGGGAAAAGGGGCATCAGATTGTTGAGTCAGCCCCCATGGTCGTAAAAGGTGACCCGACACTGATGTATACAAACGCCGGAATGAACCAGTTCAAAGACCTTTTTCTGGGAAATGAACCCGTTAAGTGGAACAGGGTTGCAGATACGCAGAAGTGTCTGAGGGTGTCAGGCAAGCATAATGATCTTGAGGAAGTCGGGCTGGATACCTATCATCATACAATGTTTGAGATGCTTGGCAACTGGTCATTTGGTGATTACTTTAAGGAGGAGGCAATTGACTGGGCATGGGAATTTTTAGTTGAAAGGATGGGAATTAATCCGTCGCGGTTATATGCCACGGTTTTTGAAGGCAGCAGTGATGATAATCTGGAAAGGGATGTTGAATCTGCCAGGTTCTGGGAAAAGTATTTGCCTGAAGAACATATTTTAAATGGTTCTAAAAAAGATAATTTCTGGGAAATGGGAGAAACAGGTCCCTGCGGTCCCTGTTCTGAGATACATGTTGACCTTCGCAGCAAAGAAGAAACAGAAAAAATACCGGGACGTGATTTGGTTAACAGTGATCATCCGCTTGTTATTGAAATATGGAACCTGGTTTTTATTCAGTATAACAGAAAAGCAAATGGTGTACTGGAAGAGCTTCCGGACAAGCATGTTGACACGGGAATGGGATTTGAAAGGCTATGTATGGTTTTGCAGGGAGTCTGGTCCAACTACGATACTGATATCTTCCAGGATATCATTTCTGAGATAGCATTTTTTAGCGGAAAGAAATATGGTGTTGATGAAAAAATCAGTATTGCAATGAGGGTTGTTGCCGATCACCTCAGGGCTGTAGCTTTTGCAATAGCAGATGGTCAGTTGCCTTCAAACAACAAGGCAGGATATGTCATAAGGAGGATACTGCGCCGTGCGGTACGTTATGTTTATACCTTTCTTGATGTAAGGGAACCTATGATCTACAGGCTGGTTGAAGTACTGAAAAAAACAATGGGGGAAGCTTTCCCTGAACTTGCAGCCCAGCAGCAGCTTATTGAAAAGGTAATAAAAGAGGAGGAGGATTCATTTCTAAGAACTCTTTCGACCGGAATTAAACTGCTGGATGATATCATTTTGAGGATAAAAAAGGATAGAGGGAAGGAGATACCCGGAAGGGAAGCTTTTATCCTTTACGATACCTTCGGATTTCCACTCGACCTTACTGCACTGATAGCCAGGGAGAATGGATTGGGAACAGATGAGGCAGGATTTGTAAGGGAGATGCAGGAGCAAAGGAACCGGTCGAGAAATGCAGCTAAGCTGGAGACGGGTGACTGGGTTGAATTAAGGAAAATTGAAAGAT
>JAAYJR010000377.1 GCA_012522835.1 Bacteroidales bacterium | reverse complement strand
GCAGCCAGTAGTTCTCTGACATATCCCTTGCCGTTCACTTCAGTGAACGGATTTAAATGGATAATGCCCTATATGGCAGCCAGCGGTTCAGTGCCTTATCCCTTGCCATTCGCTTCAGCGAACGGATTATTTAAAAAATAACTAACAATTCATTATAATGAGAACTGATAATTTATTTAATGTATCCGGTAAAATAGTACTAATAACCGGATCAACCGGCGGACTGGGAAGCAGCTTCGCAAAAGGAATGGCAGAAAACGGTGCAGTAGTAATACTTAATGGCAGAAATACCGAAAAACTAAAAACGCAACTCCAACAGTTTCAGGAATGGGGATTTAAAGCTTACGGATATGCTTTTGACGTGACCGATTCTGAGCAGATCAATAACGCTGTCGAACAAATTATTTCTGAGGTTGGAATAATAGATGTCCTGGTAAATAATGCCGGTATAAATATCCGTGCACCCCTGGAAGTTTATGAGGATATAGACTGGGAAAAAGTGATTGCAACCAACCTGACGGCAGCCTTTAAGGTTTCACGGGCAGTGGTAAAAAAAATGATAGAACAAAAATCCGGCAAGATAATAAATATCGGATCCATGCAAAGTGAACTGGGAAGAGCAACTATTGCAGCTTATGCTGCTTCAAAAGGGGGTATCAAAATGCTCACCCGTGCAATGGCAGTTGACTGGGCTAAATATAATATCCAGGTGAATGGAATCGGTCCGGGGTATTTTAAGACAGACCTGACAAAACCGCTTTATGAAAATCCTGAATTTGATGCATGGTTGTGTGGACGTACACCCAGTAATCGCTGGGGGGATCCGGATGAACTGCTTGGGGCACTTATTTATTTATCTTCTGCTGCAAGTAACTATACCAATGGCCAGATGATATATGTAGACGGTGGATTACTGGCTGCAATCTGAATTGACGCTTTCCCTGCAGCATCCACCACCAAAGGAGGTGACTTTAATTCCGATTTTTGCTTCGGATTACAAATTTTATCAGGAATTTTAAATTTATATAAATGACAATCGATATCAAGCCTTTATTAGCATTTGCAGTCACCATATCTGTATTTTATGGGTGCAAAAACCAGGAAAGCCCTAAGCCTAATGTAATTGTGGTTATTACTGATGACCAGGGCTATGGTGATGTGGGATATACAGGGAATCCGCATATTAAAACACCGGTTATAGATAATTTTGCCCGCGAAAATATCAGATTCAACCAGTTTTATGTTTCACCGGTATGCGCACCGACAAGATCATCGCTGATGACGGGAAGATTTTCCCTGAGAACAGGAGTAAGGGATACATACAACGGTGGGGCGATCATGGCGACTGAGGAGGTTACCATTGCTGAAGTGCTGAATGATGCCGGGTATAAGACAGGTATATTCGGGAAATGGCACCTTGGTGATAATTATCCTTTCAGGCCGTGTGACCAGGGATTTGATGAATCGGTGATCCATCTCTCCGGGGGAATGGGACAGCCGGGTGATTTCACAACATTTTTCAAACGTGACAGCAGCTATTTTGATCCGGTGCTTTGGCACAATGGAAATCAACAACAATACAATGGGTATTGCACTGACATATTTACTGATGAAGCTCTCTCATTTATCGAAAAAAACAAAGATGCTCCCTTTTTCTGTTACATTGCCTTTAATGCTCCTCATACCCCATTACAGGTGCCTGAAAAATATTATGACCTGTATAAAAATATTGACCCGTCTGCCGGTTTTGAAAATGACAACAGGCCATTCCCTGTAATGACGGGAAAAAACAGGGAGGACGCCAGGAAGGTTTATGCCATGGTAACTAATATTGATGATAATTTTGGAAAACTGTTAAAAAAACTTGATGATCTGAGAATTTCCGAAAACACAGTACTAATATTTATGACCGATAATGGTCCTCAGCAACCAAGGTATGTGGCAGGAATGAGAGGAAGAAAAGGCAGTGTCTTCAGAGGCGGCGTCAGGGTGCCTTTCTTTTTCAGATATCCGCATATGATTGAAGGACAAAAAGATATTGGATCAACTGCCGCACATATCGATATCCTGCCAACTATTGCTGACATTTGCGGGGCTCAATTACCTGATAACAGGATCATTGACGGATTGAGCCTTGTACCTCTCATTAAAGGAAACTCTGATAATAAATTCAATGACAGGCAGCTATTCTTTTACTGGTCGCGCCGGTTCCCGGAACTTTATAATAATATAGCTGTTCAAAAAGGCCATTATAAGCTGGTGGCAAATACTGGCTATGATACATCTGTTGATTCATTTGAATTATATGACCTGGCTAAGGATGAATTCGAACAAAATAATATTCTGCCTGATAATATTTCACTTGCCGGTGAAATGAAGAGAGAACTTGAAAAAATGGTTTACGAATTATCAAATTCAGAAAATATAACAGATCCACCCAGGATGATAATTGGCACCGAGCGCGAAAATCCCCTTATCCTCAACAGAAATGATGCATGGGGTGAACCGGGTGTTTGGACTCAGGAGGAAGTTTACGGTATGTGGAGGGTGAAAATTACAGAAGGAACTTATGATATAAAATTCAAATTTATTGAACCTCTCACCACCAGAGGAGTAATGCATCTCGAAACAAATTCATTGGTTTACCGGACAGATAATACCAGTATACCAACCGATAATATTGAAATGAAAAATGTCTACCTTCATCAGACAGAATGTGATCTTATTACTCAATATATTACAGGAGGTAAAAGAATTTTTCCCTTGTGGGTCGAATTTAAGAAAACAGACCTTTAACAGCACGCAGAAAATGAACTATTTAAACAGGTAAAATGTCCCGGCAAATTATTATTCATAAAGTAATTATTGTAATAATTGGTTTCGTCATAACTCTTTCAACTGTCTCATGCAATGAAACGTTGAAAACAAATGATAAAATAAAAATCATCTTTGATACTGATATCGGGTCTGACTGTGATGACGCCGGAGCAATGGCTGTGCTGCATAAGCTGGCAGATTATGACGAGGTGGAAATTCTTGGCGTAATTTTCAGTTCTAATGCTAATAAATTCGGTACAGGCACTTGTGCTGCCATTAATACCTATTATGGCAGAAACTATTTGCCTCTGGGACAGTTACAGGGTAATACAATAATAGGTGATCCCGGAGATTCTTATTCGAAATATATTGCCAAATCGACAAATATTTACGGCCATTCGGTAATTGATTCAACTACAGAAGCTATAATTGTTTATATAGAACTACTCAAAAAGCAACCAGATTCAAGTGTTACACTTATTACAGTCGGACATCCGGTGGCTCTCTTATATCTTTTAAAGGATAAAGAGGGGGAAAAACTGATAAAACAAAAAGTTCAAAAATGGATTGCAATGACTCATACCGATACAGTACCCAAAATGGACTGGAACTTCGGAAGAAACGGATGTGCACCTTTTGTTACTGAGCTTTTAAAATCATGGCCCACTAAAATCTACTTTAGCGGCGCCGGGGAAAAAATAATCACGGGAAATAAAAAACTTCCTGAAACTGATTCACTTAATCCTGTGAAAAAGGTTTATCAACTTTGGGGAAATAATGCTCTTAAAAATGGAAGGTGCAGTTGGGATCAAATTGCAGTTCTCTTTGCTGCACGGCCTCACTGTTTCAATATTGAAGAAGGTTCCTTAATTCAAACAAGTACCTTCGAAACCTACTGGAAGCCTGATAGTATAAATGAAAAACATTTTAAAATAGTTCCTGCGTTAACAGATAATGAATTGGAAGAGATCATAGAAAATCTTATGTCTGAGTCACCCCGGATAAAATAATCCTTTTTTGTTTGCCATGCATTAATTTTAATCTGCCAGCCTTAATCTGTTACGCTCGCAGACTATTTTCTGTCACTATTTTTATAATTTTGCCTTTAGAAAAGAATTGGATTATAATAATAAAACATTATAT
>JAAYJR010000150.1 GCA_012522835.1 Bacteroidales bacterium | reverse complement strand
AGCCAATGCCGGAGTTTGATCTCAGCTATGCTCCTACCAGTTATTTGATCATTAAGCATTACGATCCCCTTGAGGATGAAAGGCGTCAGTATAAGTCAACGACTGATCTGTTCCATTTCCGTTACGGCAGGGTGTTGTTGGAATATGCCGAAGCTAAGGCTGAACTGGGCGAATGCACCCAGGATGTATTGGATAAGACTATTAATCCTTTGAGAGACAGGGTAGGTATGCCTCATCTTACAGTTGATGTGGGTTTCGTTGATCCTAACTGGCCAGACTGGGAGGTTCCGGTATCACCGCTTATTAACGAGATTCGCAGGGAAAGGCGAATAGAGCTGACCAGCGAATGCCTGCGCTGGGATGATCTGTGCCGGTGGAAAGCAGGGAAACGCCTTGAAGATCCATTGACTATAAGGGGGGCAAGAGATCCCGAAACCGGTCAATATAAAGAGATATATCCTGGCTTTACACGTGAATGGAATGACAGATTATACCTGTATCCGATACCGACACAGGAATTAACACTGAATCCTGCACTGGAACAAAATCCGGGTTGGGAGTAGTACAAATAACGAATGAGCCTGGCATTTGGTCAGGCTCATTCATTATAAATAGATTTGTTAGTAAATAATTTAAAACGAATGAAAAATTGTAAAACTTGTATTTTGATTATTTTGGTTCTCTTGCTCATTTTTGCCGATTCCTGTAAAAATGTGGAGAAGGAATCTGATATAACGGATGACCGGTCAGGTAATTTTTTAATTGGCTGGTCTGTTGCGGACATAACTCCGGATGAACCTGTTCTGCTCAGGGGGCAGTACCATGCCCGGGTTTCCGAGGGAGTAATGGATCCTGTAACAGCTACTGTTCTGGCTATGGAATCCGGCAATGGTGCTTCATCAGAAAAAGCAATTATGGTAAGTTGTGATCTGGTTGCGATTTATGACGGTATGCATGACGGATCTGAAAATAATTTACGGGATAATGTCAGGAAGCTGATAGTGGAATCTGTTCCCGAACTAAATCCGGAACGCATTTTTCTTCATGCCACACATACTCATACCGCCCCTTATGTAAGTGGAGATGCCGATGCAAATCGCTACGGAGTGGAGCTTGATGCCATGTCTCCGGCGGAGTGCTGTGACTATATTTCAAAACGTATTGCAAAGGCAGGGGTGGAAGCATGGAAGAACCGCAAGCCCGGAGGCATAAGTTACGGATTAGGATATGCTGTTGTGGCACGCAATAGGATACAGGCACTGCTTTCGGGAAAATCTGTGAAGGGAGGCTCCACCAACAGACCTGATTTCAGTCACGTTGAAGGATATGAAGATCATACTATAAATTTGCTTTATACATGGGACAATGAAAAGAACCTGACCGGTGTGGTGATAAACATCGCAACTGATCCTCAGTCTACAGGAGGTGAATTTTCCATCAGTGCTGATTTCTGGCATGAAATAAGATTGGAAGTCCGTAAAAGGCTTGGTGAGGATGTATTTGTATATCCGCAATGCGCTGCGGCCGGTGACCAGGGAACGGTTATCCTGGTTGGTGGAGCAGCGGAATTCCGGATGCAGGAAATAATGTATCCTGTGACTGATGAAAGTATAGAGGAAAGATTAAGAACACCAATGAGCAGGAGGAAAAGAATTGCCAATCACATTGCCGATGCGGTAACTGATGTATATCCTTATATGGGAGACTATATTGACTGGGATCCGGAATTTGCCCACAGGATGGAAGTAGTTGATCTCACCAGGAGAAAGATCAGCAGTGAAGAAGTTGACAATGCTCTAAAAGAATCTGAGGAATTTAAGGAGAAATTTGAACAGTTAAAGGCTGAATTTGATGCAAATCCTGGACTGAAGAAGGAGCCGAGATGGTACAGGGATATAACAAGGATACATACCCAAATGATGAGGGGACAAAATGTTAAAGAGAGATATGAAATGGAGCAGCAGGAACCGAAAATGCCTGTTGAGGTTCATGTTGTAAGGATTGGAGATATAGCTCTTGCAACCAACCCCTTTGAGCTGTACCTGGATTTTGGAATGCGCATGAAAGCCCGCAGTCCCGCTATCCAGACTTTTGTGATTCAGCTTGCCGGCGATGGAACTTATGTGCCTACGGAGCGGTCAGCTGCAGGAGGGGCATATGGTGCAGTTCCTGCAAGTAACCTGGTAGGTCCCGAGGGAGGACAGGAGCTTGTGGAAAAAACTCTGGAAATGATCAATGAATTATTTGAGACTAATAAATAAAAAGAGATTATAGAGAATGAATTGACTGTATTTTAGTAGAAAATTATTTATCAATAAACTATACTGATAGTTTTTTAATTAAAATTTTATAATTTCACACATATTTCTGTTTAAACAAATGATCAACCTCACATTGGTATACAGGTTGAGATTGTTTTGCTAATAATAGAGTAACGGACAAGATTGGAATTCAAACAAAAGTATGATTAAAATATATATGCTTTCCCAGGGCTCAAATCATGATAGTATATATGTTACCATTAAAAAACATTAAATCGAATGCAATGAAAAGTTACAAAAACGCATCACAGTTTTTCTGTTTTGTTGCTGTGCTATTGATGCTTGGCATTTCCACATTAGTAACAACAGGTGCAGATACGAAAGTTGCTAACGGGCAGGACAAGGTATTTATGGCCGGTGCTGCTACCAGCAACATCACTCCTTCTCTTGGTGGCGGAATTATAGGTAATTTCGGAACCCCGCCTCCTGCTACTTATATTCATGATGAATTACATGCGCGTTGCCTGGCCCTGGATGACGGGTCAACTAAGCTTGTTTTTATAATTGTTGATAACCTGGGACTCTATCGTGAATTAATTGATGAGGCGAAGGAAATAATTCAAAAAGAGACAGGCATTGCACCGTCGAATGTTCTGATTTCTGCTATTCATACACATTCTTCAATAAGAGGGGAGGGTGATTACCAGAAATTTGTTGTCAGGCGTTTGGGTGATGTGGTCAGGATAGCGCTTAATAATATGGAACCTGCATCTATCGGATGGGGTGTGGGTAATGTCCCTGAACATGTTTATGTAAGAAGATGGATAATGAAGCCCGGAACAGATTTACCTGATCCGTTTGGCGGCAAGGATAAGGCAAGGATGAATCCTGCCGTGGGTGATCCTAACCTTCTTGAACCTTGTGCTGAACCTGATCCGGAAGTGTCATTCATATCTGTAAAGTCTAAGGATGGAAGGCCGATAGCCCTGCTTGCCAATTACGGACTTCATTATGTGGGGGGTGTCCCGCGTGGCCATATCTCGGCTGATTATTTTGCAGTCTTTGCCGACAGGATACAGGAGTTGCTGAAGGCTGACCGTCAGGATCCTCCTTTTGTAGGAATGATGTCTAACGGCACATCGGGGGACGTGACCAGCACTAACCGTTTGGGTAAGCCTGAAAAATTTGAGCCTTATGAAAAGATGCGGTATGTTGCTGAAAATGTTGCACGTGAGGTTTTTCGTGTGCACAGTAAAATTGAATTTCATGACTGGGTGCCTTTACGGGCTGTCAGCGAGGAGGTTGCAGTAGGAGTACGTAAGCCTGACAAGAAGATGGAAGACCGTGCACAGTACGTGTTGAATCGTCCTGATACAGAAAAACCAATTCACCGGCATGAAAAAGTCTATGCAGAAAGAATATTGCAACTTCTTGAATGGCCTGATGAGATTGATATACCACTCCAGGCATTCGGGATCGGAGATCTGGCAGTGGTAACAACGCCATTTGAAACATTTGCTGAGACCGGAATGGAGATCAAGGCAAAGAGCCCGTTCAAAACAACATTTACAATTGAACTGGCTAATGGATATTACGGATATCTTCCTACACCACGGCAACATGATATGGGTGGCTACGAAACCTGGATGGGAACTAATAAGGTGGAAAAAGAAGCCTCAGTTAAAATTGTTGATAAATTGCTTAGTATGCTTGCCAGTATTAAGTAAAACAGATAGTTATTTATAAATATTGCAATTCAGAATCGGCCTCTGCGCTGATAATTAAAAGATTATTGATTATGAGAAATATTAAATTCACATTGGGTTTTTTAAGCGTTCTTTTTGTGTTGTTGATGTTAAACCTTCAGGTAACGGCGACAAAAACCTGCAATCCGGGAAATAACAACCAGGACAAGGT
>JAAYJR010000224.1 GCA_012522835.1 Bacteroidales bacterium | reverse complement strand
CTTCAGTGAACGGACCCATCAATGCATAAAGCTCCGATATCTAGCAGTATTGTTGTTCAGACCCCTATTCCTTGCCGTTCACTTCAGTGAACGGTCTCTGATTATTCAAAAAATATTTTTCCAAAAAACTCAGGCCTGTGATAATCAGGCTCTTCTGTTTTTATCGGATTCCAGGTTACATAGTGTGGAATCGATGTCTCATCCCCACATTTGTAAAAATTGGCCATTGCTTTAAGTCCCCCGAGAGATTTAAGATCACTGTATGACATTACTTCAATTGGAATGCGAATCATAATTTCCCATTCAAAATTGCCTGTTTTCTCTTCAAAAGGTTGATCCCCCAGAGTTGAAACCCTTTCTATTTTGGCAATTGTATCAGGATCTACAAATTTTCTTCCGTTCCTTCCCGGGCCGTAGGCAAGATGAATGGTTCCTATGCAACTGATCTCAAAATTATAATAGTTTTTACCTTCCGGAGCAACAAAAAATTCAACGCAGGTATCTTTATATACATCTCCATTAGTGCGGGTTTCAACAGCTTTTACATGTTTTTCTTTAACATAGTACTTGAGCCATATTTCATTATTAACATGGGCAATCCTGAATTTTACTTCCGGCTTGTAACTGAACTCTTTCCAGTTAAGGTTACTGATTGAATGAGTAACAGAATGTTGTTCCAGTAAATGTTCTGCCTCAGAAAGAGATACAGGTTTTTTAATTTTGATCTCCTTTATAAATAATTGTTCCATATTTTATTTTTTTGTAAAGGTAAAGAAATATTTTTCCAATTTCAGAATCTCGGCTTATATTTGAGGTTCTTTTTGCTTAAATTATATGGACAGTATTGAGTTTGCAATTCTTTTGACGCAGCACCGTTCTCTGGGATATATTTTCCAGCCCTCACTCATTCAAAAGAAGGAAAAATTTTTTTCTGTTATTGAACTGCTGAGAGAGGCAGACCTCAATAATGGTGAATACCGGTTTAGCAAAACTGAAATGCACCTGGTGAAAATCATTGAAAAATACAGTGATGCAAAACTGATGAAGAAGTATTCACGCAACACAAAAGTTACTGACTTTTATGCTGAAATGGAACCCGGATATATGGATAAACATATTCTTCCTTATCTGTGGAAATGTCTTTTTGATGTAGTTGAAATTTTGATGTCGTCGGAGGTTAAGTTATTTTACAGGGAACCAAAATACTCAAATATTTATGATGAAGATGAAATCCGTGTCATGCCTGACTATGCCAAACCGGTGTTCTTTTTCGAAAAAACGGAAAATCTTACCTGTTACAAGTTGAAAATTTTTCTGGAAGATAAAGAGTTTCCACTTCTGAACAGGAGCATTAAGATCATAGCGGTGAATCCATGCATTATTTATTACCAGAACACCCTGATTTCATTTGAAAAACTGGACGCTAAAAAATTAAAACCTTTTCTCACAAAAGAGTACCTGACAATTCCCCGATCTATAGAGGACAAATACTATTCAGGCTTTATCAGGAAGGCAGTGCGTGATTATGAAGTTCATGCCGGCGGATTTGAAATTGTGGAAAAGGTAATGAAAAGATCTGCCGTGATCAATTTGGAGAAAAATCTACGGTATGAACCATGCCTTGTTCTTAGGTTTTATTACGACAATGAACAATTCCTGCCCAATTCAGGCAAAAAAATTGTTGTAAAATATAGTAAAGTTAATGGTGAGTATCAGTTCAATAAGACCAGCAGGGATAGTGAATGGGAAACAACTGTTTTGAAAAAGCTTCGGGAATTTGGATTGAAGGAAAAGGATGGATATTATTCACTTCCCGGAATGGAAATTATTGAAAGCCGGGAAGCGCTCTATTTTCTGGTCAACTGGCTGAACGAAAACAGGTTAAAACTTGAGGAAAACAATATTATTACCGGCGCGGGAAATCTCGAAAAAAACTATTTTACAGGCAGTCAATTTCTTGAAATTAAGACTAAGTCAGCCGAGGACTGGTTTGATGTATACTGCACGGTAACATTCGGCTCATTCAGCTTCCCATTCATAAAACTTAAGCACCATATTTTAAACGACATTCGTGAATTTGAACTTCCTGACGGAGAAATTGCTATTATTCCGAAAGAGTGGTTTTCAAAGTACAAAAGCCTTTTGCCTTTCGCGAAAAGCAAGGGAGAAAAACTGCAATTTGCCAATCATCATTATTCGTTAATTAGCAGTTTATTGCAACCCGATAGCAAATCTGTTTTAAACAGACTCAGACAGTTATCCGGATCTATCGGAAATGTAAAATTACCCGATGAATTAAATGCACAACTGAGAAATTATCAAAAGGAGGGATTCCGGTGGATGTTCGGATTGAATAAAAATGGCTTTGGAGGATGCCTGGCTGATGATATGGGACTTGGAAAAACATTGCAGACAATAACCTTATTGCTGAAAGTCAGGCGCCGGGGCCGGCCATTGAAAATGAATAACCCTCAGCTTGATCTGTTTCAGCAACTTGACTCCGGACCTGATGATCAGCCTGCAAGCCTTATCGTTGTGCCTACATCGCTGGTCCATAACTGGGAAGCTGAGATTACCAGGTTCGCAGGTTCCCTGAAAGTCTATCTGCATACCGGACAGCTTCGGAAGAAAAACAGTGAACTGGAGGAGGCCGTTATCAGCTATGATGTGATCCTTACAACTTACGGGACAGTAAGGAATGATATTGAAATGTTAAGCAGTTTAAATTTTCATTATCTGATCCTGGATGAGAGCCAGTATGTTAAAAATCCTGCTTCCAAGACCTATAAGGCGGTGATGAAATTAAAAGGTACCCACAGGCTTGTGCTGACCGGGACACCTATCGAGAATTCGTTGTCGGACCTGTGGGCACAGATGAATTTTCTTAATAAGGGAATGCTGGGTAACCAACCGTTTTTCCGCCGTTTTTTCATTACCCCGATTGAAAAGCATAACGATAGCGACCAGCAGGAAAAGCTCCGGTTGCTGATACGACCTTTCATACTGAGACGGACAAAGGAGGAGGTTGCACGTGATCTGCCTCCCCTGATGGAGCAGGTGGTAACATGCGAAATGAGTGAAAAACAGTTCACTACCTATGAGACAGAGAAGTCAGTTATCCGTAATTCAATATTGGCAGATATTGAGAGAGAAGGGGTGAAGAATTCTGCAATTATCATACTAAAAGGGTTGTCAAGGCTTAGGCAGCTGGCCAACCATCCTGAAATGATGGAGGATTTCCCTGGTATAAGATCCGGAAAATATGAGGAGATATTCAGAATGCTTGAAAGTGTAGTAGCGGAAAATCATAAAGTGCTGGTATTCTCATCATTTGTCAAACACCTTGAACTGATACGTAAAGGCATTCAGAAAGAAAAGTGGAAGTACAGCATTCTTACCGGCATTACGACAAATAGGGGAGATGTAATAAAAGTGTTTCAGGATGACCCTGACAACCGGATTTTTCTAATTTCATTAAAAGCGGGCGGGGTAGGTTTAAATTTAACCAGTGCTGATTATGTCTTTATAATTGATCCATGGTGGAATCCGGCTGCTGAAATGCAGGCTATCAGCAGGGCACACAGAATAGGGCAGGATAAGCATGTCTTTGTTTACCGGTTTATTACAAGGAATTCCATAGAGGAAAAAATTCAACAGCTTCAGGACAGGAAAAGCTCGCTGGCAGATAAATTTATAAATTCCAATAATCCGCTTCAGGAAATAACAAAAGAGGAGATCCTGAATTTGTTTAAGTAGGTAAGGGCAGTGGCCTATTTAAAAGACTGTTAAACTGCAAATAGGAAAATAAGGATGTGAAATTTAAGTTTGTTAAAGTATTTTTACCCGCTGTAAATTTTTTCGGAATATCCGGTGATCAATCCTTATCCTCCAAATCTTTTACCCCACCACATTTTTAGCCTCTCAAGAATTTTTTGCTCCCGCTGGTTTTTACAGGGAATATAGAATCGTTCCTTTTTAATCTCCCGGGGAAGGAAATCCTGTTCAGCAAAATTTCCCTCAAAGGAGTGGGCATACTTATAGTTTTTCGCATATCCCAGCTCTTTCATAAGCTTGGTGGGGGCATTCCTGATATGAAGCGGCACAGAAAGGTCACCTGTTCGCCTTACCAGTTCAAGGGCGTTTTCAACAGCCATATAGGCAGAGTTGCTTTTAGGAGATGTGGCCAGGTAGATAGTGCATTCAGAAAGTACGATCCGTGATTCAGGGTAGCCGATCTGGTGGACAGCATCAAAGGTGCTTTGGGCTATCAGCAGGGCATTCGGATTTGCAAGTCCGATATCTTCAGCTGCCAGTATCAGTAATCTTCTGGCAATGAATTTTACATCTTCTCCGCCCTCTATCATTCTTGCCAGCCAGTAAACAGCAGCATCAGG
The DNA here is from genome assembly GCA_012522835.1 of Bacteroidales bacterium. Taxonomy (GTDB): domain Bacteria; phylum Bacteroidota; class Bacteroidia; order Bacteroidales; family Prolixibacteraceae; genus JAAYJR01. The sequence continues at coordinate 3,713 of JAAYJR010000224.1, read as the reverse complement.
ATCGCTGCCCCTGACACTTTTAATAAAAGCAGAAATTATATCGTAATGCATATCTCCCAGCTTATCATATGCAGCCAGGTTTTTTTGCAGGCATTCAGTAACTATCTGATCATTAATATCGATTTTATCACCCGCTACAGAGTTTACAATCAATTCTATAACATTCAACAGTTTTCTTGCATCCCCGCCGGAATAGCGCAGTAGGGCCCTGTCCTCAGCTATTGTAATATTCTTGGTTTTAAGGATAAAATCCTTTTTGACAGCACTGTTCACCAATTGTATCAGTTCCTCCTTTTCGAGTGGATTAAGTACATAAACCTGGCACCTTGATAAGAGAGGAGAAATAACCTCAAAAGAGGGATTCTCGGTAGTGGCGCCTATAAGGGTAATCGTGCCATTTTCAACAGCGCCGAGAAGTGAATCCTGCTGCGATTTGCTGAAGCGGTGAATTTCATCAATGAACAATATCGGGTTTGGCTTATTGAAGAACTGCTGTTTTTTTGCCTTCTCAATGACTTCACGAACATCTTTGACGCCCGAGTTAACAGCACTTAAAGTATAAAATGGGCGTTCAAGGGTGTTGGCAATAATTTTTGCCAGGGTAGTTTTACCAACACCCGGGGGGCCCCAGAAAATAATCGAAGGAATATTTCCTGATTCGATCATTTTACGGAGGGCAGCTTTACTGCCCACCAAATGATCCTGGCCAATATACTCATTGAGGTGCTTTGGCCGCAATCGCTCAGCCAAAGGCTGATTACTGCTCATCGTCTTCGATACGTCCTTCTACTTTATTTTTGTACCACTCAAGAGGATGCGAGGTAGGCCGTTCAATCGGCAATCCGTAAGCACGGTCATTTACAAGTGACGCCAGTACACCCAATGCTCTTGACACTCCAAAGAGTACAGTGTAAAATGTATATTCTTTGATACCATAGTGATACAGAAGTGATCCGCTGAATGCATCGACATTAGGCCACGGATTTTTAATTTTGGCAATTTTTGAAAGAATTGGCGGAACCACTTTATACAACTGATTAACGATTTCAACCAGGGGTTCATCCTTGATATATTTTTCCGCAAATTCCTGTTGCACCGTAAACCTTGGGTCAGTTTTCCTTAGAACAGCATGCCCGTATCCCGGAATCACCCTGCCTTCTTCAAGAGTCTGCTTACAGTAAGCCGCAACCTGTTCATCAGTAGGAGTATCAGTGTCCAGGTCTTCTATCATTTGGAAGATCCAGTGGATCACGTCCTGATTTGCAAATCCGTGCAAAGGCCCTGCAAGTCCGGTCATTGCAGCTGCATAAGCATAATAAGGATTACATAAAGCAGAACCAACAAGATGCGCTGCATGAGCTGATACATTTCCGCCTTCATGGTCGGCATGTATCACCATATAGAGACGGAACAAACGTCGTATATCCTCCGAATCAAATCCCATCATATGAGCCAGGTTTCCTGCCCAATCGAGGCGCGGATTAGGTTCAATCTGAACATCATTATAAAAGCATCGGCGATAGATATAAGCAGCAATAGGGGGAAGCCGTGCTATGAGGTTCATAACATCCTCGTATGTTGAATCCCAGAAATATTGTTTATTGACGCCGGCCCTGTATGCTTTTTGGAAAATTGATTCAGTGGCCATTGCCAGGATTGCGGCTGTGAACTGCGTCATAGGCCGTGAACTTTTAGGCATTGCGTCAATTACATCATATACATGCTGCGGTATATGAGACCTCGTGGCAAAATCTTTGGAGAGGTTCATTGCATCCTCGTGCTTCGGAATATCACCAATAAGCATCAGGTAAAAAAGTCCTTCCGGCAGCGGTTCACCTTCTTTCGATATTTTCGGAAGTTTTTCGCGTAAATCAGGTATTGAATACCCTTGAAAGCGGATCCCTTCATTCGGGTCCAGTTTTGATGTGTCTGTAACCAGCAGGGGAATCCCTTTCATTCCCGAGAGAACCTGTCCCAGGGTGATCTCAGCGATGACCTTGTCAGCATGAATTTTCTTGATCCGCTGAAATTCCTTGGAAGCTTTGCTGGCTTTCTGAAAAAAACGGTACTTTATATATTCCATATTATATTATTTTATTTATTATACATTCCTGATTTGGCTCGTTAAAATAATAAAATTATTCGGTAATCTTATTTTTTAAATTTCTATCCAGTGCTTCCAGAAATTGCATTGTTGTAAGATAATGCTCTTCTGTCATTTTTTTCCCGTGAATTATCAGAGCAAGGTCTTTAGTCATTTTACCCGATTCCACTGTCTCTATACACACTTTTTCCAAAGAGTCGACAAAATTTATAAGATCAGTATTGCCGTCCAGTTTACCACGAAATGCAAGTCCCCGTGTCCATGCAAAAATTGAAGCAATCGGATTTGTCGACGTAGGATTACCCTGTTGATGTTGCCTGAAATGCCTTGTTACAGTGCCGTGTGCAGCCTCAGCCTCCATAGTTTTACCATCCGGAGTCATCAGTACAGAGCTCATTAATCCGAGCGAACCAAATCCCTGAGCCACAGTATCACTTTGCACATCTCCGTCATAATTTTTACAAGCCCAGACAAATCCGCCCTCCCATTTAAGGGCAGCAGCAACCATATCATCAATTAACCTGTGTTCGTAAGTTATACCCAGCTCCCTGAACTTATCTTTATACTCCTGCTCAAAAATCTCCTGGAAGATATCCTTAAACCGTCCGTCATATTTTTTCAGGATAGTATTTTTGGTGGACATATAGAGAGGCCATTTTTTTAAGATAGCCTGGTTCATACAGGCACGGGCAAATCCGCTAATTGATTCATCCGTGTTATACATAGCCATTGCAACTCCATCGCCTTCAAAATGATAAACCTCGTGTGAAACTACTTCACTGCCATCATCCGGAGTAAAAGTAATAGTCAGTTTCCCTCTCCCTTTTGTCGTAAAATCTGTTGCTTTATATTGATCCCCAAAAGCATGACGGCCGATACAAATTGGCAGTTTCCATCCCGGTACCAGCCTGGGAATATTTTTAATCAGAATAGGTTCACGAAATACAGTACCGCCAAGGATATTCCTGATAGTACCATTAGGAGATTTCCACATATGTTTCAGTCCGAACTCGTCCACACGCAGTTCATCAGGTGTAATGGTAGCACATTTAACACCGACTCCGTATTTTTTTATAGCATAAGCTGCATCAACAGTGATCTGGTCATCTGTGGAATCGCGACTTTCTATACTCAGATCATAATATTTAAGGTCAATATCAAGATAGGGGAGAATCAGTTTTTCTTTGATAAAACTCCAGATGACCCGCGTCATTTCATCTCCGTCCAGTTCAACAACCGGATTCTGTACTTTAATTTTTTGCATATTGAAATTTTATGTAATTCTTAAATCAGTGTTAATTTTTCTGTTTCCTTATCAGGTTGAGAGCTGATCCGGCTTTAAACCATGCAATTTGCTGACTGTTATAAGTGTGATTCAGCTTTATGATATTTTTTGAGTTATCATTATGTACCACTTCCAATGACAGTGGTTTATCAGGTGCAAAGTTATCAAGGTCGATAAAATTGAAAGTGTCATCTTCATTAATTAAATTATAATCTTCCTCATTGTCGAATGTAAGACCAAGCATTCCCTGCTTTTTCAGGTTAGTTTCATGTATCCTGGCAAAGGACTTAACAATCACAGCCCTTACTCCAAGGTGGCGAGGCT
>JAAYJR010000524.1 GCA_012522835.1 Bacteroidales bacterium | reverse complement strand
TATTACCCGGCAGGAACGTTGGTTTTGAAAAATTTCCCTGCACAAACAGAATGCTGACTAAAAATTATGGTTTTAAAAAAACTATATGCCGTTTTGAAACTAACAAAGGCCTGCAACCTTGATTGTGTCTATTGCTATGAATCAAAATCTGAGAATAATATTATATCTGAATCACTGTTACTGAAGTGCCTCGACGAGATTACCGGTATCAGTGAGGATACCACCATAATTTTACATGGCGGTGAGCCGATGTTAATCAACAAAAAAATCCTTACAAATTTTTTAGAAAAAGGAGAAGAGAAGAAAAGAGAAGGGAAAAAAATATCCATTAATATCCAGACAAACGGAATGCAAATTGACCGGGAATGGATAGAAATACTTAAAAAATATAATATAGCTGTAGGTATTAGCATTGACGGACATGAAGAGCTGCACGATAAATACCGGTCAACCCGCAATGGCAAAGGTTCACACAAAACAGTACTGGAAAATTTAACAATTGCCGGCCTGTCGGGGCTTGACAAAAATTGCCTTTGCGTAATTACAAAGGACAGTCTGACGAATATCAGGCATATATTTGATTTTTTTGATGGCCTTGAGATTCAAAATATCGATTTTCTGCCGTGCATGACTGGCAATGTTCATCATAACGGACAAATAACCAATCTGACACTTTCACCTGAAGATTATGCAAAATTCATAATTCAGTATTACGAACTTTGGAAAACCAGTAAGAGTAGTTATTCTGTGAGGTCATTCAGTGATTTTATCAATATCCTGAATAAAAAAGATTCTGTGACATGCAGCCTTATATATCCTAAAATATGCGGCTGGGAAGTCATTTCGGTTGACACGGATGGTGATGTATATCCATGCGACTCATTTGCAGGAATAGAAGAGATGAAAATGGGCAATATAGAGGAAGACGGACTGGAAAAAATATTCAATTCCGAAAAAATAAAAAAATTCCAGGAAGTTGCCAATACTATTCCAGAAGATTGTGAATCATGTATATACCTGCAATACTGCTTCGGAGGATGTTTATATCACAGATATTTTAAAACTAGAACTTTTGAAGCAAAATCATACTATTGTGAAGCATATAAAAAAATATTCAGATATTTAAAAAAACAGTAATGCAAATTCAGTCAGTAAAAGGATATGATCCTCCAAAGATTGGTTCATTTTATGAGGTAACAGTACCTAACAGTCAACCTTTCGATGTGGCTGTAAATGATCATGGAGAGATCTCTGTTGCCATAGGACAGGATCCCTATGAGATTAATCTTAAAGAGCTGCTGGAAAAAATTCCGGTGCTTAACAAAAAAAGCTACTGGATCCTTGAAAAAAGATGGGCATGTGTTTTCTATCCTGAATGGGATACACCACTTTACTTTAATATATCTGCAAAGAAGGTATGTTTACTTTGCAACGGCAGGAATACCGTCAATGACATACTGAAATCAATGGTAGAAAGCAATTCAAAACATGGCCAAAAAGGAGTTATTGATGATGTGATAAGGTTTCTTTTCCTGCTGAAAAAATTTAAATTAATATCATTTAAAAAAAATAAAACATGAAGGTCCTTCTGGTTTTTGCCCCATATAAATTCATGAAAAACATCACATCAAATCAATTCCCCCTCGGATTGGGTTATCTGGCTGCATATTTGCGTTCGAAAGATATTGAAGTTAAAATTGCTGACCTGAGGCATGATAAAAAAAAGAAATTTTTAAACCTTCTTAATGAATATAATCCGGATATTGTCGGAATAAGCTGCATGACCCCTAATCAGAATGAAGCTTATGGAATTGCCCGAACTGTAAAAAATAGTTTAAAAAATTCTTTAGTTATTCTCGGGGGTGTTCACGCCACATTTATGTATGACGAAATTTTAAGAACCCAAAAAGATATTGATATAGTGGCGATTGGAGAGGGAGAGATTACACTGTTTGAATTATGCAGGGCTCATGATGACGGGCTGTCAATTACAAAATTATCTGATATCAGGGGAATTGCCTTCAGAAACAACGGGAATATAGTTGTCACTCCTGCAAGGGAAAAAATTGAAAATCCTGACGACCTTCCCTGGCCTGCATTTGACCTGGTAGCCCTTCCCGATATTGAGACATATTTTACTAAATCCAGGGATCTTCCTGTTTTAACATCAAGGGGCTGTCCTTTTAAATGTGCTTTTTGTTCAACCTCAGTTATGCACGGCCAGAAATACAGAAAAAGAGAACCGGCCAAAATCGTGGATGAACTGGAATACTTCAAAAATAAATTCAATATAAAAAGTTTCAGTATCGTTGATGACACATTTACTGTAGATAAAGAGAGAACAAAAAAAATATGCTATGACATCATCCGCCGTAATCTCGGTATTAACTGGGGTTGCAGCGCAAGAGTTGATACTCTCAGTCCTGATATGATAAAAGTTATGAAAAAAGCCGGCTGCAGAGGATTGTTTTTCGGTATTGAGTCACTGAATGATGAAATATTAAAAAAGATAAAAAAAGGTTTTACTTCCAAAAAGGCAGTCAGAATGGTAAAAATGGCTTTGGAAGAGGGCCTTATTGTGGACACTTCATTTATTCTCGGCTTACCGGGCGATAACCTGAAGAATACCGGGAAGATATATGATTTTGTAAAAAAATATAAAATTAATGGAAGAGTTTTAACCAACACCCTTCAGATTTTACCGGGTACCGATATGTATATAAATCCTGATAATTACGGCATAAAATATTCGAAGCACTATAAATCCACCTGGGCAAATTCTGTATCATTTGCAAAAGATCTTCCTTTTAAAGAACTTTTAAAAGAGAAAATCAGAATTCAATATGCCCATTATGAAAACCAGAATGAAGACTCCAGCCTGTATGAAATACCATATCCTGCGGTAAATTATAACGAAAAGGATTTACCACGGTTCCGGTAATTGCCTGCACAGTTATACACCGGATATGATCAATTCTGATCCAATTGATTTTTAGCCAATTTACGTATCTCTTCACCGGTAAGGGCACGGCTATAATATCGCAGGTCTGCAATTGAACCGTTAAAAAAGTCATTTGGTCCGAAACCTATACGCAGAGGTTCATTGTTAGAAAGATCGCAGAGATCAGGATTTGTAAATTCAGAACGTGCCAGCTCTTTCCCGTCAAGCCAGAGAACAAGATGGTTGTCTGTTCTCATTGCGGCAACATGGTGCCAACCTGGGTCAACAGCATAATCGCTCATTACCCTCTTCCCAATTTCACATGAAAAAATATTTCCAGATGGCAGAGTACTGCAAAAAACCTTATATTTACTCACTTGCAATAACAGTCGCTAAATATCCACTCCCTGCCCTACCTATCCAATCCTGAAATTTTATTAAATATACGAAATGTAACTTCATCTGAATATTTTTACAAAAACATAATAAATTCAAGTAAATTTGAAAAAATATAGTTTATTTATACGGATCGATACTTCAAAATGACGGACTGGTTATTCCCTATGTCATGTCCTGATTTTTTATTCCCTCTTCATGAACAAATTACGATACCCTTAAAAATCAAAATGTATGAATAATGTAATTCTTAATCTGAATTATGTAACAAGTGAGGTGATTTTAACCGATACCTTTGGATATATTTAAATTAATAAAAATACAAAATGAAAAAAACTATTTTTTTCGTAATCGTAGCTATTTTCACACTGAGTTCAACGATCGCATTTGCAAGTAAAGCGGATAAAAATTCTGAAACGGACAAATCGGCTGTTCCCGTGAAAACGGAAAACAAACTGTCTGATGAAGAAATTGACCGGATCACAAAACGTGTGGAAGAAATCCGTAAAATGGATAAAAGCGACCTGACAGGTACAGAAAAGATTGAACTGAAGAGTGAGCTGAAAGAGATGAAAGAAAATGTAAAAAAAGCAGGAGGAACGATTTACATTGGTGGCGCTACTCTTGTCCTGATTATCATCCTGGTTCTCCTTTTGGTTTAATCAGGAAAGTTTAAAATTTGAGGCAGTATCATTAAGAGCACAGTTTTTTACAATATAAGTCCAAAATAGATAAATGCACTTTTGAGACAACCTCAAATTTTTCTCTGTTTATTCAGGGAAAATTCTCAGTACAGAGGGAATGATTAACCTCGCCAACCCGTTGAACAATCACAACGAAAAGTTGCCAAACCAACTGAAAGAATAAAAAGATTCGGGTAAAGAAATGAAAATACCCCCACCTTGCTAAATAATCAAACATGGGAGGAGTCCTTTTATTTAGAAATAATCTGAAAATATCTCCATTTATACTGGCCATCCGGAGGTTGTTTTTCATTTGTATGATTGCTGCTGTGTCATTTCACGAAGCTTCATCTCAGGAGTATTTTCAGCAGGAAGTAAATTTTGAAATAGATGTTACCCTAAACGATACGCTCCATGCACTAAATGCATTCGAAAAAATTGAGTATATCAACAATTCATCCGATACGCTTCATTTTATCTGGTTCCATTTATGGCCGAATGCCTACTCAGACAATAACACCCATTTAGCAAAACAGGTATTCGGGCTAAACGGGAAGTCAAAGTTATTCGATGAACCGGAATTAAG
>JAAYJR010000176.1 GCA_012522835.1 Bacteroidales bacterium | reverse complement strand
AATCGTTAACAAGAATCTCCCTTCGCTGCCGCACAGCTTCTCCCCATATGCCTGTATTTGCCAGATTATAGACTGTTTTTGGATTAGTAATGGTACATTCATGCATTACATTTTTCGACCATGAATTAAGGCAGAATTCCTTTTTTTCTTCTTTGTAAAAATAGATATATCCTATTCTGCTATCCGTTAATTCGATTGCTTTCTCCAATGCATAATCCAGAAAATTCTGGATATCTTTAGTGTGAAATTGCAAAATACTCACCAGGCTTTTCAGGTGTGCAATATTATTCCCTAACCGTTCTTCAGCCAGTTTACGGTCTGTTATGTCCACCAGGGTACCCTGTATTTCAAGGTTATTTTTCTCTTTTCTGATCGCCTTAGGATTAGTCCTTACCCATGAATAAGTTCCGTCCTTTTTTAAAAGCCGGTATTCGGAAGGACTATTGATTCCTTTGACAATTTCATTGAATTGTTTCAGACGTCCGTGTCTGTCAAAAGGATGCACCAGGTCGATATAGTTTTTTCCAATTAGCTCCTCCTGTTTATACCCCCCAATTTGCTCTACATTTGGTGAAATATACTTAATAACCGCCTTTTCATCCAGTATATAAACTATTTCATTGAGATTTTCCAGAAGTAACCGGTAAGATTCTTTACTCTCCTGCAACGCATTTGCAGCTAGTTTATAATCAGTAACATCCTGGCATGTTCCGATGATAAAAATAACCTTTCCTTTATCAAGTAGTGGAGTAAGGGTGGTGTTCCAATATTTTAGACCGGCCGGCAGATTCAATTTCTCTTCATAATTAATGCTTTTTTTTAAATCAACACAACGTGTATAGTTTAATGACACTGTGCTTCCCAGCTCTTCACCAAGCAGTTGCCCGGGAGTTTTTCCCCTGATAAATTCAAGGGATAATCCTGTTTTTTTCTGATGCGATCTATTGTTTTTTAAATATTTAAAAGTTTTCCGGTTAATAACCTCCAGCAGAAAGATACCATCTTTTGTGGTTTGTATGATCTGTTCATAATCCTCCAGTAATCTTTTATACCGGTTTTCCTTGTGTTTTATTTTTGTAATATCCCTTACAATACACTGTATACAGTAAGGATTATCATTTTGATCTTTTATCAGTTTTACATGAGTCTCAACAGAAAGTATCCTGCCATCTTTTTTTTTGAGCTTTCTTTCATACGGCCTGATAATTTCTCCTGCGAATAATTTTTTGAAAATCTCCCTGCTTTTTTCTTTTTCCACAATTACATCATTAACTGAAAGCGATTTGATCTCTGTTTCAGAGTATCCAAGCATTTCTGCAGCACGCTTATTACCTTCCAGATAATTCCCTTCAGGTGATAAGAACAAGACAGCATCGTTATTTTGATCAAATAGGGAATAATATTTTGTATCATCCCTGACCTGATATTCAGAGGGGTTATCCTGAATATTTTGTTTGTGATTTAATGCTTTAAGGGAGGCAATCTCCTGCTTTAGTTCGTGAATTTCTATTTTCAGTTTTTCAATAATTTTTGAATCGTCCATAATACTCCGTAACTAGAGGTTATATAAATCAGTCTTTTTAGAAAGGGTTTATTATAATTTATAGATTACAAGTATGTAATTTTCACCGGATAATAGTTGTCAGGTGTGATCGGGCATACTTAAAAATCAGTTCTAAACCGTTTGTTCGTTGTATTTTATCTTCTGTTTTTTAGCGTTTCAAATATACTAAAAATGTACATGACTGTAATAACAAAATTAAAAACAGGAGAGAGAATCATGTTAAAATAACATTATCCTGACAATGTTTATCAGCGTTATTTATACCCTAAATTATAGTCAGCTATTCGACGGATTCAGCCAAAAAATATCTTTGCATTGTCTGTAAAAAATTTGTACTTTTAGAATTGAGCTTAATTTCAAAAAAACATTTGTCGATTTGAATTACAAGGAATATTATGCAATTGAAAATATATAAACAAAAGGACAATAGAGGGAACTTCCGGTTTTTTGTAAACTTCTATTACCTGACATTAATATTATTATCAAGCCTGGGTTGCTCTTCAGCCAATGATAATCCGTCACAATGGCGCGGTCCTGACCGCCGGGGTATTTATTATGAAGAGGGTCTTTTACAAGAGTGGCCTGAGGAGGGCCCCGGGTTGCTCTGGAGTTTTGAAGGATTGGGGGCCGGACACAGCAGTGTCGCTGTTGGCCACGACAGGATCTTTGTCACCGGAATGACCGATACAATTGGTGTTCTATTCTCTTTCGACCTGGATGGAAATCTGCTTTGGGAAAAGCAGTACGGGCCGGAGTGGCATGTCACATATGGGGGATCACGTGCTACTCCTGTGATTGTTGATGATTTTATTTACCTGGAGAGCGGACAGGGCATTGTATATTGTTTCAATGCGTTTTCGGGTGAGGTTGTATGGCATGTCGATCTTTTTAAAAAATTCAACGCTGAAAATATAACATGGGGTAAGGCTGAAACATTACTTGTCGATGGTGACAGGATCATCTGCACACCCGGCGGCAGTGAGAATAATGTAGTGGCACTGGACCGGCATACAGGAAAAACAATATGGACCAGTAAAGGATTCGGAGAACCCGCTGCTTACTGTTCACCGGTGTTGGTAATGCATAATAATTCAGGGATTATTGTTACTATGACTGCTACATCTGTAATAGGTATAGATGCGGATACGGGTGAGTTTTATTGGAGGGAAGAGCAGCAGCAGGCTAATAAAATCCATGCTAACAGTCCGGTTTATTCTGACGGGATCATCTTTTGTTCAAGCGCTTCAGCAAGAAATAACGACGGTTTGCTGGCGCTTAAATTATCAGAGGACGGCCGGACAGTGGAAAAGTTATGGCGTAACAGGTCATACATTAATGTTATGGGGGGAATAATTTTACTTGATGGTGTCATTTATGGTGGCAAATACCGCTCAAGTGAGTGGTATGCAATAGACACGGTTGACGGAAAGATGAACCTCCTTAATGACAAATTACGTGCAGGAGTGATAGTGTATGCAGATGGCCTTATATTTGACTGTTATCGATCTTTAGACAGCAGGCGGCAACCTATCCTGCTTCAACCCAACGGAGGCAGAGTGGGAATCGGAACAAAAAGCCCCAGCCAGGTATTGCATGTTGTTGGTAATGCTTATAAAACAGAGGGCGGTACCGCTTGGGCAACATCATCAGATTTAAGATTGAAAACACTGCTTGGAAATTACGACAAGGGATTGAGAGAAATTGTTGCATTACAACCAGTAAGATTTATTTATAACGAAGGAAATCCCCGCAAGCTTTCCACCGATATTGAACAAGTTGGATTTGTTGCACAGGAGGTACAGAAAGTTTTTCCGGAAGCAGTTTCCGAGGCGGATGACGGTTTCCTTGATTTTAATATCCATGCTATAAATGTAGCATTGATAAATGCTGTAAAGGAGTTGAAAGCAGAAAACGATTTGTTAAAAGAGAGATTGGAAAAGCTTGAACAACTTGTCGGGGCAAGTGCTTATAAATAGTATAATATTAAAGGAAAAATAAGCCATATTTGATTATCATTTCGGGAATTTTGGCATTTGTTGTCGCATATGGCCGTTACTTTAAGAAAATATGAGGTCATCAAAATTCTTTTCCTTCCCTGATTTTTTCCGTATTAAATTAATAACTCTCTGCACCCCGGATAGTGGATTTGATAGAATTAAAATTAAAATGTGGCAAATGTGATGGGGAATTAATAAAAAAATATCAGTATCGGTTTGTAACATCAACATAATCTATTATAACTGTATCAACTTTAGGATGAAAAGAGACAGTTACCTCTTGTGCAAATACAAAAGTTGAAAGAATAAGTGCAGTTGAAAGAAGTATTGGTTTTTCATATTGTTGGTCGTTTTCTGAAATGAAAACTTTATTCCTTCAATACATAAATTTGGATTTAAAAACAGATTCTGCGGGGAATAAGCGGGGAAAATTTACAAAAAATAAAGAGCAACTACTTGTATTTCAAATAATTACTCTTTATTTCTGTGCCCAGAACAGGACTCGAACCTGCACGTCCATGCGGACACTAGTCCCTGAAACTAGCGCGTCTACCAATTCCGCCATCTGGGCTTATTCCTTTCACAGAATGTGTGCAAAATTAAAAAATTT
>JAAYJR010000039.1 GCA_012522835.1 Bacteroidales bacterium | reverse complement strand
TGGATATTCCATGTCAAAATTCTCAATGAGACCGGGTATTGGTTCCAACTGTTCCTGTTAAAAGCTCCAGGTAATCCTGTGTAGTTCCAATTCAATAATACACCTTTATAATGGGTTGATGCATCGAGATTCGATGTAAATTTATTATAAAGGAGGTCATATATATGACCAAATATCGAGAAATCCTTAGACTGCATAGTTTGGGGATCAATCAAACCGGCATAGCCGAAAGTTGCGGATGCTCAAGAAAGACAGTACGCAAGGTAGTTAACAGGTCCAAGGAACTGGAGGTGAAATGGCCTTTAAAGGCTGAGGCCACGGATGCTGAGCTAGAAAAGCAATTCTTTCCTGAGAAATCAACAAAGGAACCATCCCATAAACACCCTGATTATGAGCACATAGCCAGGGAAATGATGCGAAACGGGGTAACATTAAAGCTTCTATGGAATGAATACTGTGATGAGTGTAGACAGGGTAGAGAACTGCCCCTCATGTATTCCAGGTTTTGTTTTCATTATCAGAAATATTCCGAGAAGAAACGCGCCACCATGCATATCCCAAGAAAGCCGGGAGACCAGATAGAGGTTGACTGGGCAGGTGGTACAGCCTCTGTTATTGACCGTGACACAGGGGAGATCGTACCAGCATATATCTTTGTAGGGGTATTGTCCTATAGCCTGTACGCTTACGTAGAGGCATTCTTTTCACAGGACATGGAAAACTGGATAGGTGCCCATGTTAACATGTACAACTTCTTTGGAGGGGCAACCCGCATGCTGGTACCAGACAACCTTAAAACAGGGGTAGACAAAAGCGACTGGTACACACCTGTAATCAACAAAACCTACCATGAAATGGCTGAACACTATAACACCGCAGTGATCCCGGCACGGGTAAGAAAACCCAAAGATAAACCTGGCGTTGAGGGCTCAGTAAAGGTGGTATCTTCATGGGTTATAGCTGCCCTTAGAGATGAAAAGTTCTTTACTCTTGAGGAGTTAAATCGGGAAATCTGCTTTAAACTGAATACATATAACCGCAAACCCTTTCAAAAGAAAGAAGGCAGCCGATACAGTTTCTTTGAGGAAGAAAAGCCATTTCTTATGCCGTTACCCGCTGCCTCCTATGAACTGGCCACCTGGAAACAGGCCACAGTCCAGTTCAATTATCATATATCCGTGGACAAGATGCAATACTCTGTCCCCTATGAGTATATCAGGCAAAAAGTAGATGTCAGGATAACAAAGAACATAATAGAGGTGTTTTATCGTAATACCCGTATCTGCTCTCATAAACGTCTGTATGGCCATCCAGGTCAATACAGCAGCGTTGAAGCCCATATGCCTGAAGATCATCAGAAATACCTGAAATGGGATAAAACCCGTTTCATAGAATGGGCTGAAAAGATAGGGGCAAATACCGTTATTGTCATCAAATCTATACTTGCCTCCTACAAGGTTGAACAGCAGGGCTATAAGAGCTGTATGGGCATTTTAAAGCTGGCAGACAAATACTCTCTTAATCGTCTGGAAGCAGCCTGCAAGAAGGCTTTATTCTATACCCCTCATCCGAGTTACAAGATCATCAAAAACATACTTACCACAGGCCAGGATAAGTTATTGGAAGTACAACAAAAGGAATCTTCTGGCCTGAATGAGCATGGCTTTACCCGTGGTGCAGGATATTACAGGGGGGTAAGATCATGATAAATACAGTAACTGTCAACAAGTTAATTGAAATGCGTCTTTCTGCAATGGCTGCAGCTTTACGGACACAGTTGCAGGATCACTCCATGCATGGCTTCTCCTTTGAAGATCGTATCGGGATGCTTGTGGATATAGAATATGACAATCGCAAGAACAACCGTCTGCAAAGGTTGATAAGAAATGCCTCATTTGACCAGCCTGGTGCCTCCATTGCAGACATCAATTACCAGGCAGGAAGAAAGCTCAACAAAAGCCTGATCACCCGTTTATCTACCTGTGAATACATCACAGAAAAGCATAATATTATTGTCCTTGGAGCTACCGGAGCCGGAAAATCCTATATTGCATGCGCTTTAGGTATGGAGGCATGTAAGCATTACTATACTGTTAAATATATCCGCCTCCCTGAGATACTTGCTGAGCTTGCCATTGCCAGAGGTGAGGGCTCTTATCAGAAGATCATTAATCAGTATAAAAGATTCTCACTCCTGATCTTGGATGAGTGGATGCTGGTTTCATTAACCGAAAACGAGGCAAGGGATCTACTGGAAATAATCCACTCGAGACACAAATACGCATCTACTATTCTCTGCTCTCAGTTTGCCCCTGCTGGCTGGCACAAGAAAATACCCGAGTCCACTTTAGCTGATGCAATCCTCGACCGCATTGTTCATGATTCTTACACTATTGAAATACAGTACATAGACAAAGATAATGACAAATCCATGAGGGAGCTTTATGGCATTAAACAAAAAAAGAAAATATAAGTAATCTCTTAATACTGGTTCCTAAACGGAACCACTGGAACACCCTGCCCGGATTCATTGAAATCAACACCCCGGACAGGGTGGATTTTTTAGCCGGTATATCCAATTGATTTCATATAAAAGAATTCCACTATTGGAGAGCCAATTTCAAAACACTCGATTTTTGAGCAATATCTGTGTCAGACTCAAATTATAATCTTAAAAATACTAGGTGTATTCCTATAATGATAATTTTCGCCTTTCTTGATCCTGTTCTCAAATATAAATGTTTTTAAAAAACTCCTACATAGTGTATTTTATACTTCAGTGTTTTGTAGCATTTGGAGTCAATTAATAAAAATCCGGGTAGCATAGTTTTTTAGAGAGAGTATTATTTTACAGTGTCTTATCGGCCCAAACTTTGTCTGAGCATCTCTAATTGCATCTGCTGCATCTCCTGTTGAATTGCAATCACATTATCGAGAAATGGTGCCACATTTTTATTATACCATTTAGCAGCTTCAGCCCACTTTCTTTGTTCCCAAACACTAGCG
>JAAYJR010000202.1 GCA_012522835.1 Bacteroidales bacterium | reverse complement strand
TAGTATGCAGAATTCTGACTATCTGTTTAAATCAGGCAGCTTTTTTGCCTTTATTCTGATATTGGTATTGCCGGTTTTCTTTTCCTGTAATAATGAAAAAAAAATAACGGGTTCAGATAACTATGTAATGGTCTGTGGCGACAGCAAAGTATTAATGGTTGAATATCCTGACGGTAATGATTCTATCCCTGAAATTGTCTGGCAGTGGGATGCTCATCTTGCTAACGACCTGCCATCTGAATACCGGACAAAAAAATTTAACTCAATAGATGATTGTAAGCCTGCCCCTGACCGCAAGCAGATAATGATCTCATCATCCTCCGGGGCAGTGGCAGTTGTAACATTAAAAGATAAAAAGGTAACCTTTCTTGCTGATGTTCCTAATGCACATTCTATTGAAATGTTGCCGGGGAATAAAATTATTGCTGCCGCCTCAACAGCTCAAAATGGAAACAGATTGATGCTTTTTGATATGTCACAGCCTGCTGAACTGCTGGATTCAGACAGCCTCTATTCAGCTCACGGAGTGGTTTGGGATGAGCAGAGAAACTCTCTCTATGCTTTGGGTTATGATGTTTTGCGTGAATATAAACTGCACAATGGAAGTAAACTGATCTTAAACAATGAGTGGAAAATTCCGGGGGAAAGCGGACATGACATGCAGCTGACCCCGGATGGGAACAGGCTTTTTATTACCGAACATACAGGGGCATGGGAATATGATATTAGTACCGCAAAGTTTAGTAAAATTGATAATTTCCCGGATGCTGAAAATATTAAGAGCCTGAATCAAAATAAAGCCGGCCGGTTTGTATATACCGTTCCGGAGGAGAGCTGGTGGACTTACCACGTCACTTTTTTTAATCCGGCAGGAAAATTATGTTTCCCGGATATGAGGGTTTATAAATCCCGGTTATTTTAACTTTCTTTTGTCAGGCCATTTCCCAACCCGGCCTGACCGGCTCACGGATTATTTCGTCTGCTTCGGGTAACCCTTTGGCTTTCATATTTGCTGCATCCCAGTCTATTTTCTCACCTCCCATACGGAGTGATAATACTCCTAACTGTGTTATCTCAGTAAGTTTTGAGGCATATTCGAAATTTGACATTGCTTTTTCCCCGCCTTTAATTGCATCAATCCACTCGCGGTGGTGGCCTTTTGAAAGCGGAACAGATTGCGATGGTGCAGAAACTGATTCACGCAAACTTTCAGGATAAATTTCAGGTGCGCCTGAAGCTCCTCCGTTGGTAAGTATAATGCCTTTTTCACCAATGTACATCGCACCCCTCGAACTTAACTTTACGCTCCGGGGCAGAACTGCGGGATGCTCAGGCAGAAGTCCGCCTGAATACCATGTAATCTTATAAGGAGGCAGGTCTTTCCTGGCCCCGAAATAGAAATGGCCAATCTCCCCAAAAGGGGTAACTTCACGGCTTGCTCCATTACCGGCAGGAAATATCTGTACACTCTCAGGTACCTGAAGATCAAAAGCCCAGGTTGCCGCATCCATGTCGTGGCATCCGAAATCGCCTAATGAACCATTTCCAAAAACCCAGAAATCACGCCATGTAAAAGGGGTATATGCTTCATGATATGGACGGAAGGGTGTCGGTCCAAGCCACAGGTCCCAGTTAAACCCACGTGGCACCCTCATTGAATCGGCTGGATATCCCGTAAGGTTTTTTTGTAACCTTGTTGCCCCGACCCATGAATATGACTCATGGACTGTTCCAATAACACCCGAACGAAGCAGGTTAATTGTCTGCCGCATAGTGTCAAGGGCATGTAACTGGTTGCCCATCTGGGTAGCCAGTCCTGTCTCCTTAGCTACCTCATTTATTTTGCGTGCTTCCCAGATATTGTGCGTCAACGGTTTTTGACAGTAAACATGCTTGCCGGCCCTCATTGAGGTGATGGAAATATATGCATGGGTATTGTCAGGCGTGCAGCATATCACTGCATCCACAGCCTTATCTTTCTCAAGCATTACCCTGAAATCTTCGTATTCTGGTATTTTGTAATTTGGTGTCTTCTGTGAGTAGTGATCCTCTATTGCCTTTTTCCGGGGCCTGCGCCCGCCCTCAGGCCTGTTCAGCCTTTTATTATCCCAATATTCAGCAGGATCTGTAATGTTTATGATCTGCACGTCATCCAGTTTAAATATCTCACTCAGGTGATGCATTGATATGCCCCCTGCTCCGATTAGAGCTATATTTACCTTATCACTGGGTGGAATAAATCCTTTGCCACCGACAGTGCAGCGGGGAAGAATCATTAATCCGGTACCTGCAACA
This sequence comes from Bacteroidales bacterium, assembly GCA_012522835.1. Classification (GTDB taxonomy): domain Bacteria; phylum Bacteroidota; class Bacteroidia; order Bacteroidales; family Prolixibacteraceae; genus JAAYJR01. Next base: position 525 of record JAAYJR010000202.1, on the reverse strand, counting down.
GCTGCAGCTTTTATAAATTTTCTACGTGTGGTTGTATGATCTTTATTATCCATTTGAATTGTTTTTTGAAATAAAAGCCCTGAAATTAAAAATAATCACACAAAAATTACCAATTATATTGATAAATTTATTACAGGTTGACAAATTCATATTCAATTTCATCTTTAATTGTTAACTTCAGGTATCCGGGATCTTTATATGAATCAGTCAGTGCATCAAGGGTTATATGGGTTGTATTGCCAAATTGAACAACATTTCGGGCATGGTCGTGACCGGCAATTACCATATCTATCTGGTATTTGATAGATAATTCCATTAATACTCTCAGCTCTTCAACAAACGGATTTGTACTGGTGGTGTGTCTGATCCTGAATAAATTATTATGAGTGAAGATGATACAGTACCTGTGTTTATGGCGTTCGGTTTCTAAAATACCGGTGAACCATTCAAGCTGGTCTTTGCCTAATGTGCCTCCGGCTGTATCTGTACAAATAAAAAGATCAGATGCAGGTGGTGTATTTACGG
>JAAYJR010000385.1 GCA_012522835.1 Bacteroidales bacterium | reverse complement strand
TTCAACACCTATTTCCTGCAATGCTTTATAGATTTTTATAGCTGTTGACGGTGCTATAGTTGACATATCGATAAAAAGAGATCCCTTACTGATACCTTTAATAACTCCGTTAATACCAAATACTACATCTTCCACTTCAGGTGAGTCGGGCAGCATGGTAATTACAATATCACACTTTTGAGCAAGCTCCTCTGGTGTTTTGCATGTCATCGCCCCGGCTGCTGTAAGTTCTCCGGATGACTTACTACTCTCAAGAATAACAAGTTTATAACCAGCTTTGATCAGATTTAAAGACATAGGCCTGCCCATTATCCCTAATCCTATAAAACCTATTTTCTCAGTATTCATAATGATATTATTTAAAAATTAAAAATTTACTTACATTGTCTTATTGAGTACTATACAATATCACTAAACCATAGGAAAAACCAATGCTCCGATATAGGTGATTATAAGGCCGGTTACTCCCATAACGGCCAGCATTGAAGAGAAGGACTTCAATGTTTCACCCGGCGTAAAATTACTCATCCTGCTGATAATCCAGAAGCCGCTGTCATTCATCCAGGGAAAAGGTTTGGATCCGCAGGCAATAGCCAGTCCCAGGTATAATACATGATAATCAAGCCCGCCATTCCCCGACATACCCGAGAGTATGCCTGCAGCTGTAATCATGGAGACAGTTGCTGATCCCTGTGCAGTCCTTACTACTGCAGTAATAATAAATGCCAGCGGGATAAGTGCCATCTGGTATTCCCTGGTTAACTCTGCAATTTTGAGGCTAATCCCTGTCTGTTGCAGCATACCTCCAAAAGCTCCGCCTGCTGCTGTTATGAGAATTATAACTCCTCCGCTCATAAGGGCATTCTGAACCGAAGAGGAGATCAGTCCCGGATCACCGGATTTTTGTCTGGAAAGCAGTAATAAAGCTACTAAAGCACCTATAACCAGAGCAATATTTTTATCTCCGATAAACGAAATAACCCCCCTCACATAATAGATCACCGAACCATCACTTGCATCACCCATAAAAGCCTCTGTTATCCCATTCATGCTTATAAACAAAACAGGCAGCAAAATTGGCAGAGAGGAGAACCAGAGAGGAGGAAGGTTGTCGCTTTCTGTTTTAGAAAGTGCCTCTATCTGAGACACCCGGGCATCCGGGGAATCCCTCAGGGGTATAGATAATTTTTTATCGATCCACACAGCATAAATGTAACCGGATGTAACTGCAAAAATGCCGACAATAAACCCGCCTGTCATCATCATATGGATAGGAATATCCATAACAGCCACCAAAAAAAGAGGTCCCGGTGTGGGAGGAAGCAGTTAGTGTGCCATTGTACCTCCTGCTGCAATGGATAAGATAAGTAACAGATAATTCTTTTTTAATCTTGCTGCCAGTGCTTTTGCCAGAGGCACCATAAGATAAAATACAGTATCAAAAAATACAGGAATAGCAAGAAAAAAACTGCTGACAGTAAAGGCGAAAGGGGCTTTCGAAATACCTGTAACCCTGATCACCGACCTGACAATACGCTCTGCCCCGCCACTCTCAAGCAGGCATTTGCCTATCACGGCAGCCATCGCTATTAAAATCCCTATCTGGGCTGAGGTATTACCAAAAGCACCGGCTACTCTTTCACCGATACTTTTTTCAGCCAGGGCCACTGCCTCTGCAGCTGACATACCGCTTGCCAATGCAAATTGTTCAATGCTTGAGGCTGGTGTCATAAGCGCAACAATAAAAGCTGCGAGCAGGAGTGCTATAAAGGCATGCAGCCTGAACCATATAATTCCCGCAACCATTACCAATACTGCAACAAACAAAATAAAAAAAGGATCAGTAACAAATGCAGGCATGGTTATATTCATATCATATAGTATTTCCTGACCTCAGGTCATTGAGTTTTTTATAAACACCACTGGCTCCTTCAACAACAAACGATGCGTCTGAGCCGCTTCCGAAAAATCTCATGCCCATTTCATGATAATCACGGAAATAAGTGAGGTCCGGCAGAAGAATACCAGCTGTCTTATTATATTTCATCGCTGCTTCAATGGTTTTTTTAACAGCATCTTTAAAAAGAGTATGATCGAAACGTCCAAAAATACCCAGTTCCATTGAGAGATCAGCTGGCCCGATAAATAACACATCGATCCCGTCCAGGGAGGCTATCTGTTCTAACTGGCCAAGGGCACCCCGTGATTCTATCTGTACGATACCGACAATCTCTTCCTGCCCGTGAAAGTATTCATTGAAATTTCTTCCATACTCAGCTGCCCTGACCATTTTTGCAACACCCCTGATTCCTGCAGGCGGATATCTTAACCCTCTGGCTGCTCTTTCCGCTTCGTCTAAATTATTAATCCTGGGACACATTACACCCTCTGCACCCATATCCAAAACACGGTGTATCCTCTGCCTTTCGAAGCTCTCCACTCTGACCAGGGGAGCCGCAGGAGTATTTTTAACTGCCTGAAGCTGGTGTAACAGGTCATTTTCCGTGCCTGCCCCATGCTCAAGGTCAATCAATACCCAGTCAAATCCTGCATGGGCTATAATCTCAGCTGTAAGTGAACTGCCAAGATTTAACCAGCAACCTATAACAGTTTCATTGTTGCGTAGCTTTTTCTTTAGATTCATGTGAAGAGAACTTAATATTAAGTATAAACCATCTGTCTGTTTTTATTCTGTCAACTGCATCTGGTATAAGATTCAAACAATACAATAATACGATTTTACAGATAGAATTCCACAATTCAGGGACTAATTTTATTAAGTTTTGGGTTTTCTCCATTCAGGTATAATAAATAGTCAAATGTCATTAAAACCGAAGTAACCTGTCTACAGAAAATATTTATCCGTAAAAGTTGCAGATATTCAAAACTTTTAAGGCCCGGGAATGCTTAAAGTTATATAACAAAAAAAACAAAAATTATGGCAAAGATAAAATTGAAAGGAACCCCTTTAAATACAATGGGAGAACTACCCCGTACAGAATGATCAACCTCCTCTTCACGGAATATTTATTTTTATCAAAATCATTTTTTTTTATTATTTTTGTTAGTGTATAATTAAGGTAAAAAAATGAAAAGAAGAGATTTTATAGTTAAAGGTGCAGGTATCGGACTTGCGGGGGCACTTATTTCAAACTTCGGCGGACTGAGTGCTGTCGGCATGACCGCAGAAGAGGGTCAGTATGATCTGGTTGCAGTCAGGGGAGGTGAAGCAGTCGACATGTTCGACAAGGCAATGGAAGCTCTTGGGGGAATGGGTAAATTTGTAAAATCAGGACAAAAAGTTGTTGTAAAGCCCAACATAGGCTGGGATGCCCCTCCCGAGAGGGCAGCTAACACAAATCCTCAGCTCATAGCCAGAATTGTAAAAAGTTGTTTTGAGGCAGGGGCCTCACAGGTGGTTGTATTTGATCATACTTGTGACCAGTGGAACCGTTGTTACAGTAACAGTAAAATTGAAGAATCTGCCCGTAATGCAGGTGCGAGAGTAGTTCAGGGCGACGATGAATCATTTTACAATGAGGTATCTGTACCTGATGGCAAAAGCCTGAAAAAAACCAAAGTTCACAAGGAAGTGTTAAATGCTGATGTGTTAATTAATGTCCCGATCCTTAAAAATCACAATTCCACAACTGTTTCACTGGCAATGAAAAACCTTATGGGAGTTGTATGGGACAGACGTTATTACCATAGCAATGACCTCAGCCAGTGCATAGCTGATTTTATTACTTACAGGAAACCAGACCTTAATATTATTGACGGGTACCGTATGTTAACCCGTAACGGTCCCCGCGGAGTATCGACAGCCGACGTTTCCGACCTGAAAGCCCTTATCGCAGGGAGAGATATTGTCGCTGTGGATGCAGCAGCAACGCTGATGTTTGGAAGTGATCCAAAAGATATAAACCATATACGGATAGCAAATGAAATGGGACTTGGCACAATGGACCTGAATAAACTCTCCATTAACCGTATTAAAATGGGATAAGCTTAATATTATGACATTATACAGGTTTCTCAGGAAGAGCAGGATAATTATTGCGTCACTCATATTCATCCTGGTATTTATAATATTTAATGATTTATATGAATGGATACCCTCTGGTATAGCACGAACTGTTTTGTCATTCCAGTTCGTTCCTTCATTACTCACTTTCCTTGCAACCTTTTCATTAATTGCCGGAGGTGGCTTCCTGCTTATATTATTGATCACATTGATCACCGGAAGAGTATATTGCTCCATTATTTGTCCCCTGGGGATAATGCAGGATATTATTAACCGTATATCACGCTACACTTCAAAGAAAAAACGATTTTTCAGGTTCAAAAAAGAGTATCCGGTGTTGAGATACACCTTTCTGGGTATTATGATAATCGCACTCATAACAGGCCTTGGTTGGATCACAGTCTGGCTTGACCCTTACAGTATCATGGGACGTGCATTTACATATCTGCTTAAACCCCTGATAACCTGGGGAAATAATATGGTTGCAGTCCCATTGTTCCACAGTATGAATATCTATTCTTTCTTTCACCACACCCTTCTGCACCCTTATGTTTTACCGGTAATTTTATCTTTAGCAATTACCGTAGCTATAGGATATTTTGCCTGGAAAAGGGGCAGGTTATTTTGCAACACTATTTGTCCGGTAGGCACCCTTTTGGGTATTGCCTCACGTTTTTCTTTTTTCAGGGTGAGATTCGACCGTAATAAATGCACCCGGTGCGGAAAGTGCGCCGCAATCTGTAAAAGTGAGTGTATTAACATAAAGAATTATTCTGTAGATAATTCACGTTGCGTTGTTTGCTTCAACTGTTTAGATGTATGTCCGGAGGCAGCATTGTCGCTAAGGCCGCCTTTGAAGCCAGCAAAAACAAAATCATATTTACGGACAGCAGAAGCTGCTCAGGAAAGTGTAGGCAGTCACGACAGCAACCGAAGAAAAATTTTACTTACATTTCTTGCATTTCTTGTCGGTAACCGGATTTATGCCCTTAAGAAAAACAGAATGCCGGAAAACCAAAAAGACCTGCTTATCAACGAAAAAGAGCATCCTGTCGCACCCCCGGGCGCAGGTACAATAGAACGTTTCAATAATATTTGCACAGGTTGTTCATTATGTGTTTCTGCCTGTCCTACCGGAGTACTCCAACCCGCGCTTACAGAATATGGTCTTGCTGGATTTATGCAACCCCACATGGATTACCTCACTAATTACTGCAATTTTGATTGCACCAAATGCGGAGATGTATGCCCAACCGAAGCAATACTACCTCTTTCACTTGAAGATAAGCACATTACTCAAATAGGAAAAGCTTTTTTTGTCAAACAAAACTGTATTGTTTTTACAGATGAGACAGATTGTGGTGCATGTTCTGAACATTGTCCTACAAAAGCTGTAAAAATGGTACCTTACAAAAACGGGTTACTGATACCTGAAGTAGAACAGGCAATATGTGTTGGCTGTGGTGCATGCGAACATGCCTGTCCGGTAGGAGCTCCGTTTAAAGCTATTTATGTAGATGGCAATGCTGTGCAACAGTTTGCTGAAAAACCTGTCGTAAAAGAGTTAAAACAGCAGGGACCGGAGGAAGATTTTCCTTTTTAACAGGATCAGCACCTGTTATTACATATGCTTTCCGTGATAAGATGCATTTCTATCAAAATCAGGACATAGTATGAATGGCAATCTTGATTTAACACTTTCAACATAATCAGCTATTATGAGATAATATGTTATGATCTCACCCGGTTTTACTAATGCGGTTAGAACCGGGTATATGGTTGATCTCCTGTTCTTAAAAGAATTTAAAATGAATTCAAAATCCTTAAGTAATATTTATCTTTTCAATCCAACCTGCGAATATGCAACAGCAAACGGAAATTCATCATGGCAGCCAAATAAGCTATTAACAAAAATGGAAGAAGACATGGCAACACTTCCTCTCTTTTTTGCCAAAGCAGACGATATAGTTCTTGTAAAACAAATTCCACCAGCCGGTTACACGGAGTCCCTAAGATTAATAGGCATTAATCCTCCACATTTTTATTTACTGAACAGTTTATCCGACAACACCGGGCCGGTGACGAAAACAGCCGGATGGTTGTTACCCTGGGGCTGGAGCCCTTCAGCTCACAGGATACTATCGCCTTTAAAACAATATTGTTCAGAAGATTTCCTCAATTCACCTGTCTCTCAGTGGTCCTCTGAAAACCGGGAACTCTATTCAAAAAAATTTGCTGTTGAGGTACAAAAAGTTATTATTTCCAAACTACCCCGGGAGATAATGCCGTCAAAATACCTGGAACCTGCTATATGCAGCCGGGAGGATGAGATCATGTCACTTGTGCAAAAATGGGGAAAGCTGATAATCAAAGCTCCATGGAGTACCTCGGGCAGAGGTATTCAACCAATTACCAAACTCCCTGTTGTAAGGAAAGTGTGGGAAAAAATAAACGGGATGATAAAACAACAGGGATATGTAATAGTAGAACCCCTGCTTGATAAGAAGTCAGATATGGCACTTCAATTTAAAATATCCGGGGGGAAGATAACTTACCTGGGTATCAGCCGCTTTTTTACAGACAGAAAAGGACAGTATCAGGGGAATTTTTTGAATGGCTGGCCCGATCATAGTGACAGGGAAACTGCCTTTTTTGTTGACTCACTTCCATCCGTTCTGACAGGTCCCGTAATTGAAACCCTTGAAGCTTCAGGTCTTGGCAAACTATACGAAGGACATTTTGGAGTTGATACATTGATATTTTGTATGGATAATCACCGGCTTAAAGTAAATCCATGCCTGGAAATCAACTTTAGATATAACATGGGACTGCTTTCACTTACCCTGGAAAAATTTATAAAATCTGACAAGCAGGGCACTTTTCGGATATTCTATGAAAAAAGTAAATCATTTTATGATTTTACAAAAGAGATGGAGACCAGGTTCCCTCTTAAATTAAAAAATAAAAAAATTGAGTCAGGTTTCTTTCCATTGACACCTGCAACGGAAAAATCAAAATTTGGTGCATATATGCTAGTAGATTAAACAGATTTTTGTAATTTTAATTGATCCAAAATAATAAGTAAAGTACACTTTATGGAAAACTCAGACAATCTAAGCTCTAAACCAAAAAAACTTTCCCGGAAATTTTATAGTCAGGAATTAAACAAACTTCAGATCGAACTGGTAAAACTTCAGGAATGGATTAAAATCAAGGGATTAAGGGTAATTGTAATCTTTGAAGGCCGTGATGCTGCAGGTAAAGGTGGTGTCATTAAGAGGATTACCCAGGTGTTAAATCCAAGGATCTGCAGGGTTGTAGCCCTCGGAACTCCGACTGAGCGTGAAAAAACACAGTGGTATTTTCAGAGGTATGCTGCTCACCTGCCAGCAGCCGGAGAGATGGTCCTCCTTGACAGAAGTTGGTATAACCGTGCCGGGGTTGAAAAGGTGATGGGATTCTGTACCAATGAAGAGTACTGGGACTTTTTACGGTCATGCCCCAATTTTGAGAGAATGTTAATACGTTCGGGTATCATACTTATAAAATATTGGTTTTCTGTAAGTGAAGAAGAGCAGGAAAAAAGATTCAAAGCACGTAATTCAGATCCGGTCAAAAGATGGAAATTAAGTCCTATAGACCTTAAATCCAGAGAGTTATATGTAGAATTTTATAAAGCAAAGGATGAAATGTTCTCTTATACTGACACGAAACTGAGTCCCTGGTTTATGGTGAACGCAGATAATAAGAGAAGGGCCCGGCTGAATTGTATCCATCATATGTTATCGATGATACCTTATGAAGATCTGACCCCTGATCCTATAAACCTGCCTCCGCGAAAGGACAGTAAGGGTTATGTCAGGCCTCCTATCAATGAAGTGACTTATGTTCCCGAAGTATATTAAATAATATTGATTTATCTGAAAATAAAAGATTTAATAAGAGTCACACTTTTGTGTTGCCTCCATAAACTTTAAAACATCGTTAATCCCGAAAAATGAAGTAGCTCCGTTTTTAGTGCTATTCAGCGCTCCGGCAGCATTTCCAAACTGCAGCGCATCCTGAAGAGATTTTCCATTGAGGTAAAAATGAAGAAATCCGGCTGAAAAAGCCATCCCTGAACCGATATTATCAACCTTTAATATTATGTAACCCGAATCAGTGAAAACACCTTTGTCTTTATGATAAGCCATAACACCTTTCCCACCCCGGGTAATAAGTACCAGCTGAACCTTATATTTTCTTGTCAGGGCTTCTCCAAAATCCATTATATCTTTACAATCAAGGTGAAGCTTTTCGATTAAAAAACCGATCTCTTTCTCCTTGACCCTGACGATATGGGAACATTTCAGTAATTCCTCAACTACCCCGGCATTAAAGAAGTGCTGAAATAATTTCAGGTCAAAAAATTTAATTGAGGCAGGAGACTCTTTAATAAGCTCCCGTAGTGTATTTTTAGAAATGCCAAACCTCTGGGGAAGTAACCCGAAAAAAATGCAATCAGTATTTTTGGCCAGCTTAAGCGCTTCACTGGTAAATTCAATATGATCAAATGCTACATCGGTGGGAACCCTGTAAACAGGTTCATTATTTTCATCAAAAGTTATTTTAACAACCCCTGTGGGGAATGCTGAATCAATTTGAATATAATCAGTAGAAATTCCAAGTTCAATCAAACGGTCAACAGCCAATTGTCCAAGTTTATCATCTCCCACGCGTGAAAGGAGAAACCCCTCCTCACCGAATGAATTACATCTGAATGCCATATTTGAAGGTGTCCCACCCAATATATTGCCTGACGGTAAGATATCCCATACTACTTCTCCGAATGCAAGAATCGTTTTATTCATAAGTAATATTTTCAAAAAACAAAAATAACGATAATTAAAAATATATCAGGCAACAAGCACAAAGGTTTAAAAATGAAGCCAAACTATTAATTCAAAGCTTTTGTTGTTATCCGGAAAACTGATCCAACCTGCTTGCGTCCAACCGCAAAAATACAAAAAGTAAAATTGTAAATGACCATAATGAAGATCCTCCGTAACTAAAAAACGGCAAAGGGATACCGATCACCGGCATAATACCTATAGTCATGCCGATATTTACCGTGAAATGGAAAAAAAGTATGGAGGCTACTGTATAACCATAAATCCGGGAAAAGGATGAACGTTGCCTTTCGGCCATCCACACTAACCTGCTAAGCAATCCAATAAATAAGAGTATCACTGTAAATGTCCCCGCAAATCCCCATTCTTCACCTACAGTACAAAAAATAAAATCAGTACTCTGCTCCGGAACAAAATTAAACTTTGTCTGTGTGCCATTTAAAAAACCTTTCCCCCACATTCCACCTGATCCTATTGCAATCTTGCTTTGATTTACGTTATAACCCGATCCGAGAGGGTCAGACTCAATTCCCAGCAGTTCATTTACTCTTACTCTGTGATGTGGTTCGAGAAAGTTATAAAACGTATAATCAACCGAAAGGGAAAAAAGTAGTGAAATAATAAATATTGATGTTATTATGACATAATTTTTTAATCTATTTCTAATACTATAAATCAACAAAATAATTCCACCTGATAATAAACAAATTCCAAGCAGCATTTCCCGATTGACATTTAAGGCTGCCAGTTCGTTGACACCTGCCAGTATGATGTATAAAACAGGAAAAATCAACACTCCTTTTAAAAAAAATTTAATCCCCTGATTAAATATAAACAGTGTTAAAAGAAGTATGCAGGAAAGCAGAATAAACATCGTAAATCCTGAATAGAGCAGTGAAAGGATAAATAAGAAGGCAGTAAAAGTCAGAAAAAACAGGACTATCCCTGAAAGTCCTTCTCTGTACAACACTAAAACCAGAGAAAAATAGACCACTGCAGAACCTGCATCATTTTGGAGTAGAATCAATAACACCGGAAGCAAAATTATAAAGGCAACTACTGCCAGGGATTTTGTTTTGGTTATATCGAATTTCAGGGAACTCATATATTTCGCGAGGGCAAGACCGGTAGCAAATTTTCCGAATTCGGAAGGCTGAAATCCAAAATCTCCAATTAAAAACCACGATCTGGAGTTATTTATTTCTGTTCCGGCAATCAAAACAAGTATCAGTAAAAAAATGACTATTGAGTAGATTATATATGAAAAAAACACATAAAAATTTGACTCTATCAGTAATATCATGAAAGCGATTACAAAAGCTGCTGTAATCCATATAAGCTGTTTCCCGTAACGCTGGGAAATATCAAAAATAGATTGATGATCAGGATCATAAACCGCAGCATAAATATTTATCCATCCGGCCAATACCAGTATAAAAAAGATAAATACAGTTAACCAATCAATATTTGTCCATAAACTATTTCTTTTAGGCACACTACTTAGGTTGATAAGGATTTAACAAATTTGCTTCTATCATTCTACTTTCCAGCCATTTACGATTATCTGATATAGAGTCGGTAAGGTACTTCTCAATTATCAGGCTGGCAATGGGGGCAGCATATCTTGCCCCCCACACACCATTTTCGATATATACAGATATAGCTATCATGGGATCATCTTTTGGAGCGAACGCCATAAAAACGGAATGGTCAGACCCGTGCGGATTCTCTGCAGTTCCGGTCTTCCCGCATACTGCTATTCCTGGAATATGAGATAATGCACCTGGCCTTACTGCATCTTCCATTCCCTGCACTGCAGGCTCAAAATATTCCGTAGAAATCCCGACATATTTCCGTATTCTGAAAGTGTTGTCAATTTCTCCCATGTCTATTGACTTAATTACATGCGGAGGATAATAATAACCTCGGTTGGCAACCGCAGCAGCATAATTGGCAAGCTGAAGAGGAGTGATACCCAGCTCACCCTGTCCGATTGCCAGTGACCTGACCGTCATTGCATTCCAGTGCCCTTTACCATAAATATTGTTATAGTATGACTCATTGGGAAGGCTGCCTGCCGACTCACCATTAATGTCAATTCCAAGTCTCCTTCCTATTCCGAAATTCATGACATGGTCCCTCCAAATATTATAGCCTTCAGCCGATGTCTCATATTTATACAATATAGACCTGAAGGTGTTCCACATAAATGGATTACACGATTCACGAATAGCCTGTACAGCATTTAAGGGTGAAACATGGTCATGAGTGCAACGAATAGGATATGATGCCGGCCCTGAGCAGGAAAAATAGGTATCAGTTCCTATTGCCCCTACCTGTAATCCGACCAGGACATTCAATACTTTAAAGGTTGAACCCGGGGGATATTCAGCCTGCAAAGCCCTGTTAAAAAGAGGCTTCAAAGTATCGGAGAGCAACATAGAATAATTTCTGCTTCTGATTCTTCCTGCCAGAAGTCCCGGATGATATGCAGGAGCACTTGCAAGAGCAAGTATCTCACCTGTTGAGGGTTCAATTGCTACCACACTTCCTCTTTTATTTTGCAGAAGTGTTTCAGCATAAAGCTGAAGATCTATATCCAGAGTTGAGGTTAAATTACTGCCAGTAACCGGAGGAATATTTTCTTCCCCGTCCAGAAATGACGTTTTAATCCGGTTATGCACATCAACAAGATATTTATTTATCCCTTTTTTCCCCCGCAGCCATGACTCATAAGTCTTTTCAATCCCGCTTTGTCCGATATAGTCTCCCATGCTGTAATAACTTTCCCGGTCCATATCCTCCCTGCTGACTTCCCCGACATAGCCAAGCAAATGAGCTGCGGCGGAATAAACATATTCACGCAGTGTTCTCGACTGAGTATGAAAGCCGTTATATTTATATATTAACTCCTGAAGGATGGCATAAGTTTCAGGCGGGATCTGTTTAACAAGCACAGAAGGTTTATAATATGAATAATCTTTAGCCAGTTCAATATTCCGGATTATCTCATCCTTGGAAACATCAAGCAGATTACATAAATACATAGTATCAAAATCAGCCATTTCCCTCGGAGTAATCATCAGATCATATGCAGGCTTATTATAGACGAGCAGGTTATCATTTCGGTCATAGATCAGCCCCCGGGCAGGATATTGAACCACCTCCCGCAAAACATTATTGGTAGCGTATACTTTATAAACAGGATCAAGTATCTGGATACTAAAAAGTCTGATTACAAAAACTAATCCTGTTAAAATAAATATACCAATAATAATATAATTTCTTTTCGAAAATGTATCCACACTATCCTACTTCCTGAAAATTATAAACTGGCTTAAAACTATAATAAAAATAGAAAATAATGAACTTAATAAAACACGTAAAAGGGTATTAAAAAAGCCGGTGAAGGTAAAAACCTCAAAATAGAATAAAATAAAATGATGAATTATTACAATTATTGAAGTATATTTTAAAAACCAGAAAAAATTATTTTGCATAAGGCCAGGGTAATTGTCCAGCTCCTCATCACGTACCGATATAGTTCTGAGCACAACAGGCCTTATATATGCAATGAACACAGATGCAAATGCATGAATTCCCATACTGTTAGAGAAGACATCAATAGTTATTCCCATTAAAAAAGCAAATATCAGCAATACATATGCCGGAGAGTTAACAGGCAATAAAAGAATAAACAAGATATACATAAAGGGATTAATATACCCGCTTAACTGTACCTGGTTCAATATCAGTATCTGAATCATTACCAGCAGAATGAACATTACTGAATATTTAAAATAGCTGTTAATCATGACCGGTTATTTTTTCCAGTTCCCATATCTCATCCCTGCTGGAATTCTCAATTATTTCTACATATGAAAGAGATTTAAAATCAGTACCAAGAGCCAGGATAATGGTATAATAATTATCCCCGTCACCCCGGTAAAAATCCTGAATGGTACCAATCGGTATCCCTTCCGGGAAAATTGTCGAAAAACCGCTGGTAACAACTGTGTCGCCTTTGGCAATATTGACATGTACAGGTATCTCTTTCAGACTTGCTCTCCTGTAGTCGCCTCCTTCCCACACCAACGAACCGAAATAGCCGTTTTTCCTTATTTTTGCAGAGACACTCCAACGACTGTTTAAAACTGACATTGCCAAAGAATAAGAATCAGAAACTTTCAGGGTTACACCGACAATCCCTGAATGGGTAATGATACCCTGATCTGGTTTTATCCCATGTTTTGCCCCTCTGTTTATTGTAATATAATTCAATGGTTTATTGACAGAATTATTTATTACCATTGCTGAAGTAAAGTTATATGCATCGCCCTGCACAATTACATTCTCTGTAATTTCATCCGGGATCACGGATTCCTGACTATAACCGGTTAATGATCTTAACACAGTATTCTCTTCAGCAAGCTGTTTATTAATCCTGGCAAGATGGAAATAATTTTTTACAGACATGTATGATTCATATACCGCTCCGCTAAACCTGTTAGACGAGTTCAGATACATAGCTTTATGATAGGCATTATAATTAAAAACCAAAGCAGCAGATATTGCCTCAAGCAACAAAAAAAGCACAAATGCATAGTTTTTAATAAAATACCTAAGCAGGCTTCTCATATCAAAAAAGAAAAAAACCTGATTTTTATCTTATCAGGAATGAAAATTTATCTACATTCTTCAAGGCAATTCCTGTACCTCTCACCACAGCCCTTAATGGATCTTCGGCTATATGAAACGGAATTCCGATTTTATCAGACAATCTCTTATCCAGGCCCTTAAGTAGTGCCCCGCCACCTGCAAGCCAAATCCCTTTTGCCACAACATCAGCGTATAATTCAGGTGGCGTCTGTTCCAGCGTATTAAGGACAGCTGTTTCGATCTTGGATATAGATTTTTCAAGACAGTGGGCGATTTCCTGGTATGAAACCGGCACCTCCACCGGCAGGGCGGTCATCTGATTTGGACCCTTTACAATATAATCGGCCGGCGGATCCTTGAGCTGGGATAAAGCCGAACCAACATGGATCTTAATCTCTTCTGCAGTCCTGTCCCCTATTTTGATATTGTGCTGATGACGCATATATTCCATAATATCAGCAGTCAGCTCGTCACCAGCAATGCGTATGGATTTGTTCGCCACTATTCCTCCAAGGGAAATCACTGCTATTTCAGTGGTGCCTCCTCCTATATCAACTACCATATTACCTTCAGGTGCTTCCACATCAATTCCTATTCCGAGGGCAGCAGCCAAAGGTTCATAGATCATATATACTTCCCTGCCTCCCGCATGCTCGGCAGAATCCCTCACTGCACGCACTTCAACCTCAGTACTTCCGGAAGGAATACAAATAACCATCTTCAGAGCCGGTGAAAAAAATCTCGATTTGGGATTTATCATTTTTATCATACCCCTTATCATCTGTTCGGCAGAGTTAAAGTCAGCTATAACACCATCATTCAACGGCCTTATTGTTTTGAGGTTGGCATGTGTTTTACCCTGCATCTGCCTGGCCTTTTCACCAAGCGCCACCATCTTTTCAGTTTTTAGGTCGATTGCAACTATCGATGGTTCATCAACAACTATTTTATCGTTATGTATTATTATTGTATTGGCCGTTCCCAGGTCAATAGCTATTTCCTGTTGTAAAAAAGAGAATAATCCCATTGTAAATTATATAAATCGATCAATGTTTAAAATGCCTTCTTCCGGTAAAGAGCATTGCAATGTCAAATTTGTTACATGCCTCTATTACTTCCTGGTCACGAATACTCCCTCCGGGTTGTACAATATATTTAATACCGTATTTTTCTGCTGTCTCAATACTGTCACTGAATGGGAAAAACGCATCAGAGATAAGCACGGAATTTTCAACTGATACCCCTTCCTTCATGCTGAAACGGGGCATTGTGAGATGTCTGAGGCTGTCAAGACGGTTAGGTTGTCCCATTCCTGCACCGGTGAGCCAAAAGGAGCCGTCAGAAGTCTCAGTAACAAGTGCAATAGCATTACTTTTCAAATGTTTACATGCAACTACCCCAAATTTTGCAAGGTTCATTTTTTTCAGATCAAACTGTCTGGATGTTACATTTTCAAACCGGGTATCCATTCCTTCGTCCTCATCCTGCACCAGCATGCCCCCGCTTATTGACCGGTATAATTTCTCACCAGTGATTTCCTGTTTTACAGGATTTACCAAAAGTCTCAGATTTTTCTTCTTCCCTAATATCTTTAGTGCATCTTCTGTAAAACCCGGTGCAATTATAATCTCAACAAATTTTTTCCCAAACCATTCAGCCACCTCTTCAGTCACTATGTCGGTAAGACAAATAATACTTCCGTAAGCACTAACCGGATCACCTGCCCATGCAAGGCCGAGTGATTCAATGATATTCCCGGTTACAGCAAGTCCGCATGGATTCAGGTGCTTTATAACTGAAACAGCTACTTTGTTATCAATGTGCGTTACCGAATGAAATGCATCACAGGCTGATTTCCAGGCTGCATCTGCATCAAGCATATTATTATATGATAGCGCCTTCCCCTGCAATACTTCAGCATTAGCTAAAGATTGCTTTGCATTGTCCATCTTATAGAAAGTTGCACTCTGATGAGGATTTTCACCATATCGCAACACATATCCGTCATTGAGGCTGATCCTTTCTGCCGGCATACCCTTATCCTGATTAAAGTAGCTGAATATTGCGGCATCGTAATGTGATGATACTGAAAAAGCCCTTACAGCGAACCACTTTCTGTCTTCGAGTGAAAATATCCCGTCATTTTCATTTAACAGATCAAGCAGATGGAGGTATTCATTTTGTGATGGCACAATAACAACATCCCTGAAATTTTTTGCTGCAGCCCTGATAAGTGATATTCCCCCGATGTCTATTTTTTCAATGATATCCTGTTCCGACGCACCCTTAGCAACAGTATCCTCAAAAGGATACAGGTCAACAATGACAAGATCGATCTCAGGTATTTCGAACTCTTTTAACTGGCTGACATCTCCTTCATTATCGCGCCGTGACAATATACCTCCGAATACTTTTGGATGAAGGGTCTTTACCCTGCCACCCAGAATGGAGGGATATCCTGTCAGGCTCTCTACCGAAGTGACCGGGATCCCCGACTCCTCAATAAAAGATTTGGTGCCTCCGGTACTTATTATATCAATATTCAACTCTTTTAACCTTCGAAGGATGCCCTGAAGGTTCTCTTTGTGATAAACAGAAATTAACGCAGTCTTAATTTTTTTATTATCAGCCATTTATTCGTTTCTAAAATTTTGTTTACAAAGATAAAAAAATCAGCTTATAACTTATAACAAATAATTTGGTTAAGTATTATATAATTCTAAAAAAAATCTTTCCGATGCCAAGATAGATAAATAATCCTAATATATCATTCATGGTAGTTATGAAGGGGCCTGTAGCCAGTGCAGGATCAATTTTCAACTTAAAAAGTACCATAGGAATTACCGATCCGAAAACAGATGCAAATATAATCACAATGAACAGGGAAATGGACACAGAGTATGTGAGGTTCATATTCCCCTGAGTGAAAAAGTTATACAAAAATATAAGTACTGCAAAAATAGATGCTGTAGCCACTGCAACCAAAACTTCCTTCAACAATCTCTTACTTGTAGACTCAATTTCCTTTACACCACTTGCTATGCTTTGAACAACAATTGAAGAGGACTGCACTCCCACGTTACCTGCCATAGCAGCAATCAGGGGAATAAAAAAAGCCAGTTCAGTTACCGTGCTCAGCTCGGTTTCGTGTGATCCCAGCACCAGTGCACCCAATATGCCACCGAGAAGTCCTATTAACAACCAGGGTATTCTGGCATTTAAAAGCTTCCAGACTTTGTCGCCTGGTTCAACATCTCCGGAAATACCTGATATCATCTGATAATCACGCTCTGCCTCTTCACGGACAAAATCAATTACATCGTCAAAGGTAATACGTCCTTTAAGACACCCTTCTTCATCTATAACCGGAACAGCAATCAGGTCATATTTGTCCATTATCTCAGCAATCTCTTCCTGCCGTGTGTCAGTATTGACTGTTTTAACATCCTTATTGTAGATATTTGATATTTTGGTATGGGTAGGATTCAGAATAAGCTTTTTAAGTGACAAAACTCCCTTTAATTTAAGTTCATCATCCACCACATAAACATAAAATATCTCATCCACCTCCTCAGCCTGCCTGCTTATTTCCTTAAGACATGTTGCCACTGTCCAGTTTTCATTTACCGACACCAGCTCTTTTGCCATAATACCACCGGCACTGTCTTCGTCGTATTCAAGAAGGTCCGCAATGTCTTCAGCCTGTTCTGCATCCTCAATCTCTTTCAGTACTTCCTGTTTC
This sequence comes from Bacteroidales bacterium, assembly GCA_012522835.1. Lineage (GTDB taxonomy): Bacteria > Bacteroidota > Bacteroidia > Bacteroidales > Prolixibacteraceae > JAAYJR01. Next base: position 2,978 of record JAAYJR010000385.1, on the reverse strand, counting down.
AACACCTCGTCAAGATCAGCAACAATGTCTGCTGCATCATCCGAGTCCATATATTCAATGAACTTAGTGGCAATTAATTCAGGAGGCAGTACATTCAGGATTTTTTTTCTGTCATTCTCAGGTATCTCTACCAGGACGTCTGAAGCTTTTTCATCTTCAAGAAGCAGATAGATAGACCTGGCCTCATCCAGACTCAAATCATCCATCATCTCCGCAATATCAGCAGGATGGAGGGGGTCAATCAACAATTTCAACTCCTGCACTTTGTTGAATTCTATCAACTCCTTAACTCTGTCGATAAATTCCCTTGTGATTTCAAATTGCATAATCCAGTGGTTTTTGATGTTCTATAATTCCTGTCAGTTCAATAAAATCATCAACAGAAAGCTGCTCCGGACGTCTTTCTGCAAATTTTACAGGCACTTCAATGCCAGGCTCCTTTAACGAATTTCTCAGCATTTTCCTCCTTTGCCCAAAAGATTGTTTTACAATTTTAAAAAATAACCTTTCATCGCAGGGTAATTGTCCTGAACTGTTCCTTTTTAATCTTATCACGGCTGACTGAACCTTTGGGGGAGGAAAAAAAACATCAGGAGGAACGGTAAACAGGTACTCCCTATTGTAAAAAGCACCTGTCAGCACACTTAAAATTCCATAAGTCTTATTTCCGTGTGAAGCATTTATCCGGTCAGCCACCTCTTTCTGTACCATACAGACAACTTCAGGGATACGCTCTTTCATATCCAGTATTTTAAAAAATATTTGTGAGGAAATATTATAGGGGAAATTACCAATTATACTGAACTTTCCAGGTAAAGAGGAGGCGTCCCAGGTGATAAAATCTGTCTGAAACAATTTATCGGAAAGGGATGGAAATAATTCTACCAGGTATTCTACGGAACTTCGATCAATCTCTACGGCATATAAGTTGATGTCTGAGCGCTGAAGCAAAAAACGGGTTAATATCCCCATTCCCGGCCCTACCTCAACAACATCAGGTACAGTAGCGCCAAGTTTATCAACAATTTTACGGGCAATATTCTGGTCCCTTAAAAAATGCTGACCTAACTTTTTTTTGGGCAGGATAACAATCATTATCTTCCGAATCGCTCATTTCCGTTTAATTACTTATTTTTTAAAAAAATCAAACAAATTTATATTTTTGTCTCGTATATAATTACTTTTATCGACCCTAATTTTGCATTCGGACAATAAAAAATTCCATAAGGTTAAAAATCAGGGATTTATAGTTAAATTTTTTTGGTTTGAAAAAATTGATCTTTAAAGTATTAAAGTTTTTTATCTTCTTTGCCTTTGGGGCTTTCATATTCTGGCTGATTTACAAAGACCAGGACATAGAACGGATTAAGTCTGTATTAAAAAATGAGGTAAATTATTTTTGGGTCATCATTTCATTATTTATCGGATTATTAAGCCATATTAGCAGAACATTACGCTGGGGCCTGATGATTGAGCCTGTCAGTCACAAACCAAGATTTATAAACACTTTCCTTGCAGTTATGGTCGGGTATCTCATGAACCTGGCCCTGCCAAGAATGGGTGAGCTTTCCAGATGTGGTGTACTGGCCAGAAATGAAAAAATCTCTTTTGCCAAACTGATAGGGACTGTAGTTGCTGAACGGGCAGTGGATATGGTTTCTCTGCTGATTTTACTGGCATTGGTAATAATTGTTCAGTTCAATGAGATGTTGAGTTTCATGCACAGTAATCCTGAAATTGAATCAAAAATTTACTCCGTTATTTTATCACCGGTCCTGATAGCGGGGATAGTTGCATTAATAATAGTCATATTAATTTTCCGAAAAACATTGAAGCACACTTTTTTTTATAATAAGATCTCAAATGTTGCATCAAATCTTAAAGAAGGATTTATATCTATCGGGTCAATCAGGAGAAAAGGATGGTTCTTTTTTCACTCTGCTATGATTTGGATCCTGTATTACCTGATGCTGTATGTTGTATTTTTCGCTTTCGACTTTACGAAACATTTAAGTCCCGTTGCCGGGCTTACCACATTCGTCCTTGCCAGTTTTGGTATGGTTGCCCCTGTTCAGGGAGGAATCGGGGCGTGGCATTTCATGGCAATAGAGGCACTCGCTATTTACGGTATAGCAAAACATAACGGTATAATATTTGCTTTTGTTGCCCATACATCAATGACATTAATGATGATTATCCTGGGGTCCTTATCTCTGATAATACTGCCATTTGTTAACCGCAGAAATGAAAAAATTACCGGGCCGGCTGTTTAACAAATCTGATTACGACAAATAAAAAATTTGTCCATGAATACTGAATTGTTTATTTCTCGCAGACTATTTTTTGAAAGTGATAATAAAAAATTTTTATCCTATAAAATCATCAGGATTGCCCTGGCGGGTATTGCTCTTGGTCTTGCGGTAATGATCATATCTGTATCTGTTATCACCGGATTCAAAAAAGAGATAAGAGAAAAGGTAATCGGGTTTGGCTCACATATACAGATAGTTAATTTTGATTCCAACAACTCTTATGAGACACAGCCTGTTCCGAAGAATCAAACATTCCTTGGAGAACTGGCACGTCTTGAAGGTATAAAATCTGTGCATCCGTTTGGAACCAAACCAGGGATGATCAAAACAGAAGATAATATACAGGGTATTGTTTTTAAGGGAGTAGATGAAAGATATGACTGGGATTTTTTCAGAAAAAACCTTATAGATGGAACCCTGCCTGAAATCAAAGATTCGGCAAGAAGTAACCAGGTACTCATTTCAGAACAGATATCCAAATTACTCAGGTTAGAAACAGGAGATGCTGTAGTGCTCTATTTTATAAATGAAAATGAAAGTACCCCCAGGATGCTGCAATTAAAAATATGCGGACTTTACCGTACAAGTCTTGAGGAGTTCGACAATATTTTTATTATAGGGGATTTACGACAAATTCAAAGGCTGAACAGCTGGAATGAAAACCAG
>JAAYJR010000376.1 GCA_012522835.1 Bacteroidales bacterium | reverse complement strand
GCCCGTATCAAATCGCGTATGACCAAAAAGCTAAACGACCTGGCCCTCTAGTACTTAAAGCCTGCTGGCAGAAACAAGCAGGCTTTATTTTTTTATTAATTTATACACCCACCATAAACTTTGGCATCAAGAGCTGCTCACCCTGAATGCTATGTTAATCACGTCCCTATTCACATATATCAATAACCAAAGTTTCCAGCAAGAAATTATTATCTTGGGACGTATTCTTGATGGCAAAATCTACTTGAGCCAATCGAGAGAAAATTTGTGCCATATCTCGTGGATCAATAGCTGACCTCCTCATCTTATCAACTCGAAACTGCTGTTTCCCAAGGTATTTGGCTATGGATGCGGATTGTCCCTGGGCCACCAGAGCTTGAACCTTACCCAAAAACAGCATCTCACGAGAAACCATATGAACTATTAATGTGACCGGTTCCCCTTTGTTCAGCAAAAAATTTAGAGCTTTCAAAGCTTGTTTGGTATTTTTGCGGAGCAGGGCATCAGTCAGCTTAAAAATATTAAGGTCAGTAATATTCTGTTCAATACCGGTTAATTCCTGTACAGTAATGGTCTGACCAGGATTACACAACGCCAAACGCTCAATCTCATTTATCAGGTAATACATATCTCGGTTGCTTTTGGTCAGAGCATTCAAGGCCTCCCGGTTAATTTTCAGCCCCCTCTTCTCCAGTTCAGAACTCGCCCACTGCCCCAGTTGACGAGGATCTAGCCCCACCACTTCTTCCACTTTTCCAGTGGCCTTAATTACATCTAAAAGTTTTTTACCCGGCAGTTCATTTACCGTGAGAATCAGGTGTAGTGGACCCAAATCCTGCCCGGAAAACTCCTTTATGATTTTTTCAAAATCTTTGGGAGCTCCCTTTTTGGATTTTCCTAGCCAAACCGGATGTCTGACCAATACTACCCGACGAAAAGCAAAAAGAGACACCTCGGATAGAAGTTGATCAAGTTCACGTAATTGGGTCTCGGAGCTATCTAGCGAGATAACCTCAGGATCATTCTGATCCTGCTTCGCCAAAGTCTGCAAAATCTCAGCAACACGCCCGTCAATTAAGTAATCCTCCGGTCCCCACAGCAACAGAACATTCGGAACATCTTTTATAGCAATTCACTCCCCTGCAACCTGCATACTACTAGTATATAACATATAAATCTGGAAGCGGGAAACCGGACTGGAGGCGAATCTCACTTAATTATAGTAATCCGCGTCCTTCCAGGCATCGCCCCACCTGGTTTTTGAGGCATGGGGACGGTTTTCTTTTGCCTCGGTTTTGTCATATTTCTTTTAGGAATGGAATATGATATCCTTCACGCTTCTGCTACAAAATGAGCAAAATTTCAATTAATGCACAAATAATTGGAACAAAAAACAGTTTATCAGCCAAATTTGCGCAATAAATCGACTAATGCACAGTTTGTTAGTAATAAAATAAGCATTAGTTGAAATTTTGCACACCTGGAGTTTTTTATAAGCATGGGGACGTCGTCTCCGTGCCTTGTTTTTCCTCACGTCCCCATC
>JAAYJR010000246.1 GCA_012522835.1 Bacteroidales bacterium | reverse complement strand
CTGCCCATTCGATCTCTAAGATACAATAAAAACCTTCTTTAAGTGCATAGCGACTATCCCGCAGATGTAGTTCAACCGGGAATAATCGCTGGGTGTTGCACGCCGCTCATATTCCTATTTATTAGCACAAGTTTTTATTTTATAGGTTCATATTTAAAGTTCTTAAAAATTACTTTTCCTTCACCCATAGAACAAAGGCCAATGCGTAAGCTCATAAAGCCACCAAGAATATTGTGATGGTAAGCTGAAACTTCAAAAGAGTTTTCAGTCTTAGTCCATTCTTTTCCGTCTAAACTGTAATACATATCAACAGTATTTTCAATGTTTTTTAAACGTAGATACACCTTTCTATTTATTGCATTTTTTTCCGTTGGGAATTGCCAGCCTCTTAGGTTAGTAAGTATATTTTCTTTGTCGGCTAAAATTCCGGAATAGCCATTTTCATTGTAAAACAAAACCAAACCGCCAATAGCATCACCCTCAAGTTCAAGTTCAACACTTGCAGTGTAAGAATGATTTGTTGGAATAATAAGCATTGGAGAACAATCAGGTACCGATGAACCTTTACCATTAACTACAAGCTCATCGCCAGTTAATTCATACCTTCCTTCTCCAAATTCTTTAAAGAATCGCCATTGAGGCCCTAGCTTATCTCCTTCAAAACTATCACTTAACTGATACTTCTCTGTATTTTTATTTTCTAAATCAGGCAACTTTATAGGTTTGGCAATTTCAATATCATCCTGTATTTTGTACCATCCATCTTCAGTCCATTCAATAGGAACAATCATACTTTGGCGCCCCATATTGTAATAACCATTTTCGTAACCATGAAAAATCATGTACCAATTATCTTTGGCATCATCAAATATTGTGGCATGACCAACAGACCACCACTTTTCATTATTTGATTGTGCTCTTAAAATTGGATTGTGTGGTGCATTTTCCCAAGGTCCTAAAGGTGATTTTGATCGCGCAGAAATAACCATATGGCCAGTTACCGGACCAGCAGTTCCACCTTCAGCAACTGCTAAATAAAAGTACTCGCCTCGTTTAAATAGTTTAGGCCCTTCCATACAAAAACATTCAATAGACCAATCACGAGGAATTTCCCAACCATAATAAGTATGAACCACATCGCCCTCAATGGCAAGACCGTCTTTTGTTAAAGGTACATAGGCACCACTACTAAAATACAAATATCTATTGCCTTTATCATCCACAACATGCCCTGGATCAATCATCGTAACTTTTAATTCTATAGGATCACTCCAAGGGCCTTCAATATTATCGGCCCATACCACATAGTTTGTACCACTTGCAGGGAAATAGATATAATATTTTTCTCCATATTTTACGATATCGGGTGCCCAAACAGAGCCTACATACTTGTTTAAAGCATTAGCAATTGGTATCCAGTTTATTAAATCGGTTGAATGCCAAATAAGTAACCCTGGATAATATTCAAACGATGAATGAACCAAATAAAAATCGTCTCCTTCACGTAAAATGCTTGGGTCGGGTGAATCGCCCGAAAATATCGGATTGGTATAATAGCCTTTTTCGTTTTCTGCTGTTTGATATTGTGCTTTTAACGAATAAGTTAATCAGATAATAATTGTTATAAAAAAAATTCTCTTCATAATTTGCTGTCATTTACAGTTAGATATAGTCATGTATTGTAATGGTATGGTTTTAAAATTTTTGCTAACGGACAGCGGTATGTTTTTGTTGCCGACTTCGGAGCACTTCACTGTCAAGCCACGATGAAGTTTGAAGCGAGCCACAGACCTTGATTACAGCACTATCTCGGCAATAAAATATACCGCATGTTACCAACTGGGCGTTCTTGTCTGCCAATGGTTTGAGATAATTTTTCAATTCAGTCATTCAGTTTCTCTGTCTTAAAAAGATTTAGTTTTTTTAGTGTCGGCAAAGTCAGCGTTGGGAAATAGACAAGCTCTATGGCAGGTTTTGGCTTTAGCGTGGGCTTGTGTGTTACCAGGAAGCAAAAATACAGTGAAAATGGGAATAGGGGTACAGCAAAATCGGGAACAAGAATGGTTCTTCGTCACATTTGGTGATCGATTAACCAGTGTTTGAAAGTACGACCTTTCTTCGAAGAAGTTCAAAACTGGCTCTACCATACATTTGTCGTTTTATATTTTTCAATCGATTTACGTTTCCTTCTGTTAT
>JAAYJR010000103.1 GCA_012522835.1 Bacteroidales bacterium | reverse complement strand
CCTTTTTTCAGGCAATATCAAAAGAAACCCAGTTCCAGTCTGGCTTCCTCACTCATCATTGACTTATCCCACGGGGGATCGAAAGTCAGGTCAACATTAACATTTTCGATCCCTTCGACCGATCTGACAGCAGCTGTTACATCATCGAGAAGGACATCTATCAGCGGGCATCCGGGAGCTGTAAGGGTCATTATTATATTAGCATTATTGTTTTCGTCAACATCAACATTATAAATCAGTCCCAGGTCATATATATTTACTGGTATTTCCGGGTCATAGACCTCTTTCAGATTTGCTATTATTTGGTCAATTCTTTTATCCATAACCATTTTCCTCCTTAATTATCCAACCTGTTATATGCAACAGCGTAGAGTCTTATTTGTTTTACCATTGCCAGAAGTCCGTTCGACCGGGTCGGGGACAAGTGCCGGGTAAGTCCCAGGTCCTCAATAAAATGCAGATCATTATCTATAATTTCTTTGGGATATCGTCCTGAAACAACCCTTAAGAGGAGCGCCACAAGGCCTTTAACGATCACTGCGTCACTTTCTCCTTTAAAATATATTTTGCCATCCCTCTTTTCGGCAACCAGCCAGACTCTTGACTGACATCCTTTTATAAGGTATTGATCTGTTTTGTATATGGGATCCAGTTCTTTAAGCTGGTTACCCAGTTCTATCAGATAACCGTATTTATCCATCCAGTCGTCGTAAAGTGAGAACTCTTCAACTATATCTTTTTGAATTTCTTCAATACTCATTTTTTCATATTATTAAAGGACACAAATGTCGGAATTTTTTAAGGTGCTGACAAATATATGACAGTCAATTTGTAAAGTTTAAAAAAATTATAAGGTTTCATCCATTTGCATTCTTCGGGCAGCAATACTTATATAAAAGAGCTGAAAACTGTGATATATCATTATTGGCAGCAACCAGATTCCGGCAGTACTTATAGTTCCGAAAAGGACACTTGCAAAAACCGATCCGTGCACCAATGATTTTTTTGTGCCTGCGAATTGTAAGGTTATCCGGTCTTCACGTGAAAAATTTAATACTCCGGCCAGGAGACGGGTAAAATTCATTATTATAAAAAATAATATCACTACCGCTACTGAAAGTCCGGCCAGCGCTATCCAGCTAACAGAGGAAAAGATCCCTGCCATAAAGGATTTACTGAAAGATTCATAAACAATCAGCAATATTATTATTTTATCAAATGTGGCAAATTTATAAATATGCCTGTCTGTCCACCTTGCTAAAAATTTATGAAGTATCAGTCCTGCAACAACTGGTAAAATGATTTGGGTTATAAGTTGAAGAAGGACATGGGAAAAATCAAGGTCGGCCGATTGTGCAGACAGGAAGAGGCCCATCCAGAAAGGGGTCATGATAATTCCAATAATTCCTGATATGCTGGCGTTAAATATTGCTCCGGGAATATTTCCGCCTGCTATGGATACCATCACTACCGAAGAGGAGACAGTTGATGGCAGGGCGGCCAGAAAGAACATTCCCATCCAGAATATTTCCAGGCTTGTATTTTGCAGGAGAGGATAAAAAGGTAAAACAAGCATAGGAAATACTACAAAGGTGGTTAGCTGTATGGCCAGGTGCATTTTCCAGTTACGCATACCTGCCCTAAGCTTTACGGGATCTAGTTTCAGTCCGTAAAACAGAAAAATCAGTGTTACCCCTATATCTATGATGAGGCTAAGGTTCAGGGAGGTTTCAGTCATACCAATCCCGGGTTTTATCCACGCCGTCAAAATCATTATAAAGAGGCCGGAAATAAACCAATCGGGAAGGTATTTTTTAATCATACTATTTTGTTTCAGTTGATAATCAGGAAACAGATACTTATTTAAGCATTTCCACCGCCCTGGCCAGTGCTGCCATAAGCCGGTCAATTTCCTCCCTGGTATTGTAGAGGCCAAATGAGACCCTGACAGTTCCGGGTATGTTATAGTACTTCATAAGGGGGTCCGCGCAATGGTGTCCGCTGCGTAAGGCAATTCCTGATTTGTCCAGAAGCATGCCCAGGTCGTAAGGATGAATCTCTTTTATATTGAAAGAAATAACGCCCGACTTTTTACCGGACTCTCCATATATGTTAAGTCCTTTGATTGATTTCAGCATTTCCGTAGCATAAAGTAACAGGCTGTTTTCCCATTCTGCAATATTGGCCAAACCAATTTCTGTCAGGAGATCAATAGCAGCTCCGAATGAAATGACTCCTGTAATATTTGGAGTTCCGGCCTCAAATTTAAAAGGTATTTCACTAAATGTTGTTTTTTCGAATGTTACTTCTGAGATCATCTCTCCTCCTCCCTGGTATGGAGGCATCTGTTCGAGCCATTTCTCCTTTCCGTATAAGACGCCAACTCCATTAGGCCCATACATTTTGTGAGCAGAGAAAGCATAAAAATCTGCATCGAGGTCCTGCACATCCACAGGTAAATGCTGCACTGCCTGAGCTCCGTCAACAAAAACAGGTACTCCTCTGGCATGAGCAGTTTCTATTATCTGTTTTACAGGGTTGATTGTTCCGAGCACATTAGAAACATGAGTAACTGCAATAAGTTTGGTTTTTGCATTTATTAACTCAGGGATTAATCCAGTCTGAAGTTCCCCAATATCAGAAATAGGAAGTTTAATAATTTTTGCCCCTTTTCTAATAGTCAGCAGCTGCCAGGGCACGATATTGGAGTGGTGCTCCATCTCCGTAACAATAATCTCATCTCCCGGTCTTATAAATTGCTCACCGAACGATGATGCCACCAGGTTAATACTTTCTGTAGTTCCTTTAGTGAAAATTATTTCCTTTTCTGAAGATGCATTTATGAAATTGCCTGCTTTTTTACGTACCGCTTCAAAATCAGAAGTCGCTCTGTCTGCCATGTAGTGGGCTGCCCTGTGTATATTGCCATAATAATCATTGTGTATTTTTTCATAAGCCATTAATACCTGCAGGGGTTTCTGGGTGGAGGCCGCATTGTCGAGATAAACAAGGGGTTTATTATAAATTTCCAGGCGTAACACCGGAAAATAGTTTCGGATTTTATCAATATCAAAATGCATAATCAGTTATTAATGGCCTTTTCAGTATAATATAAGATGTTGATTTTAGGATTCACAATTATATGCACACTCGTGGCACCTTGCAACTTCTCCCTTTAATCTTTTTTCCACCAGTTCGTCAATGCGATTGCGCAGAGGAATCACTTTTATTTGCTGTATCACTTCGTGGGCGAAGGCATTCATCAGCATCAGGCGGGCCTGTTTTTCTTCAATTCCCCTGGAGCGGATATAGAACAGTGCCTCTTCATCGATCTGTCCGATTGTCGCGCCATGACTGCACTTGACATCATCGGCATCAATTATCAGTTGTGGTTTAGCCTGCATAATGGCTTTATCGGAGAGAAGGAGGTTGTTACTCCTTTGGAAGGCATTTGTTTTTTGTGCATCGCGCATAACATGGATCCGTCCGGAGAATGCCCCGGTTGAATTATCATCAAGTACTGTTTTATATATCTGGTTACTTTGGCAGTGCGGTTTTGCATGAATGACCCTGGTGAAATTATCCACATGTTGACTGCGGTCAATGAATGCCATGCCAAACAAGTTGGCTGATGAATTTTCGCCATCAAGGATAATATTCAGGTTATTTCTTATCAGACCACCGTGCAGGGAAGAATTCAGAGTTGTTACCTTAGTATCTTTTTGTTGATGTATAAATACAGAATTTAGGCTTGTGGTGTTATTATGCTGGTTTTGCAATGCATAATACTCAAATGAGGCATTAGGACCGATGAATATTTCTGTTACTGAATTATTCAGGTATTTATTGAGGTTAAGGGTATGATCGCAATTGATTATTTTTACGTCAGCTCCCTCTTCAATATAGATAAAGTTACGCTGGGTAACAAAAGCATCTTTTTCTGATTGTAAAAAGTTAATAATCTGGATTGGTTTTTCCAGTACTGTATTTTTTGGCACATACAGAAAATACCCGTCTTTTGCAAAAGCGGTATTGAGAGCTACGAGAGGGTCGGTTGCTGTGTCTGCCAGCCGGCCGTATTTTTCAAGATATTCAGGTCTTTCGAAGGAAATTTCCTCAAGGCCTGAAAGTATTACATTATCAGGCAGGTTTATTGTCTGGTGATTTTTTTCATAATACCACCCGTTAAAGATAAATGCCAGGTAGGTATCCAGCTGAGGCACATCACAACGAAAAACTGCATTTAGGTCTACCTCTGCAGGCTCACGGAGGTGGATAAATTTGAAATCGGGATAGAAATGTGGTTGGAGGTTGGTATATTTATAATTTTCATTAACCCGTGTCGGAATACCCTGCAATACAAAATCCTGCAGTGCTTTTTTCCGTCCGGCATTTATGATGTCTGCAGAGTTTTGCATCAGGAGGTCTTTTACCTCGTTGTAATGCCCGGTATATCTTAATGACAGATCTGCTTTTTCTACCAGTACACTCATATTAAAATCCGTTTTCTTGTTTTATCCAGTCGTAACCTTTTTCTTCCAGTTCAAAAGCCAGTTCTTTACCGGCAGTTTTAACTATTTTGCCCTTATAAAGGACATGAACATAATCAGGTATAATATAATCCAGAAGACGTTGATAGTGCGTTACAACAACAGTGGCGTTATCTGGCTTTTTAAGTGCGTTCACACCATGGGCAACAGTTTTCAGGGCATCGATATCCAATCCCGAATCGGTCTCATCCAGAATTGAAAGCCTGGGCTCGAGCAAAGCCATCTGGAAGATTTCATTTTTTTTCTTTTCCCCTCCGGAGAATCCTTCATTGACAGAACGGTTTGTTAATTGGGCGTCCATCTCAACCAGCTCCTTTTTCTGCCTCATAAGTTTTAGGAATTCACCTGCTGTAAGCTCTTTTTCGCCACGATATTTGCGGTGCTCATTAACTGCAGTCTTCAGGAAGTTAACCAACGGGACACCCGCTATTCCCACAGGATATTGAAAACTGAGGAAGATACCTTTTTTTGCCCGGTCCTCAGGTGCCATTTCCAGAAGGTCTTCACCCAAATAGGTGACCTCCCCTTTGGTAACGACAAATTCCTCCTTGCCTGCAAGCACATTTGCCAGGGTACTTTTTCCCGAACCGTTGGGCCCCATTATTGCATGAACTTCACCCGGTCTTATCTCCAGATTTATACCCTTAAGAATTTCCATGTCCTCCACCGAGACATATAAGTTTTTTATTGATAACATATTATCTTAATTAAAATGCCTTTTGTTGTTATAATTGCAGATGTCAGCCTACACTTCCTTCCAGGCTTATTTCCAGCAGTTTTTGTGCTTCCACTGCAAATTCCATAGGAAGTTTATTCAGGACTTCCTTGGCATAGCCGTTAACGATCATACCTATTGCTTTTTCAGTATCAATACCACGCTGGTTACAGTAAAAGATCTGATCTTCCCCTATTTTTGAAGTAGTTGCTTCATGTTCGACAACAGACGATTTATTGCCCACTTCGATATAAGGAAATGTGTGTGCCCCGCAGGTATCGTTCAGCAACAGCGAATCACATTGCGAGAAATTTCTTGAATTAACTGCATTTGGCATGATCTTTACCAAACCTCTGTAAGAGTTGTTGCTGTGGCCTGCTGAAATACCTTTTGAAACAATAGTACTTTTTGTATTCTTCCCTATATGGATCATTTTTGAACCTGTATCAGCCTGCTGATAATTGTTGGTTACCGCAACTGAATTAAATTCTCCGATTGAATTATTGCCCAATAAGATGCAGCTTGGATATTTCCAGGTAATTGCCGAACCGGTCTCTACCTGGGTCCAGCTTATTTTAGATCCTTCGCCGCGACAAATACCGCGTTTGGTTACAAAGTTATAGATACCGCCTTTCCCGTTTTTATCACCCGGGTACCAGTTTTGAACCGTTGAATATTTTACTTCAGCACGATCCATTGCAATAATCTCAACTACAGCGGCATGTAATTGATTTTCATCTCTCATAGGGGCAGTACAGCCCTCCAGGTAACTAACATAGCTGTCATCATCAGCAATTATGAGAGTTCGTTCAAATTGTCCTGTGTTGGCTGCGTTTATCCTGAAATAGGTAGATAGTTCCATCGGACACCGTACCCCTTTAGGGATATAGCAGAATGAACCGTCGCTGAAAACCGCTGAATTCAATGCTGCAAAGTAGTTGTCAGCTACCGGAACAGAATTGCCGATATATTTTTTTACAAGGTCAGGATGCTCACGCAGTGCATCGCTGAAGGAGCAGAAGATGATGCCTTTCTCTGCAAGAACCTCTTTAAAAGTAGTCTTAACCGATATACTGTCCATTACCGCATCAACGGCAACCCCAGCCAGATGCTTTTGTTCCTCAAGAGGTATACCCAGTTTATTGAATGTTTCGAGAAGTTCCGGATCTACTTCGTCAAGGCTTTTATATTGCTGGCTGTTTTTTGGGGCTGCGTAATAAATTATATTTTGAAAATCGATGGGGGGAATTTTCAGGTATGCCCAGTCGGGCATTTTCATTTTTTTCCACTTACTGAAAGCATCCAGCCTGAACCGGAGCATAAAGTCAGGTTCTCCCTTTTTCTCCCATATCGATTTAACAACCGATTCATTCAGTCCTTTTTCAATATAATCTGTTTCAATATCAGTGTGAAAACCGTATTTATATTTTTCCTTTGTTAACCTGGATAATATTTGTTCCTGATCTGGCATATTTTAGTATTTCTTTTCTATTAAAACAATCATTATTAATGACTGTTCAGAAATAAATTGCAAAGATATAAAAGTATAGGTAATTTTGTCCAACAAAATAATAAATTCGCACCTATTTGTCTTTTATTAACAATGAGTAAAGAGAAGAAGCAGACAAGGATATCGGAGATTGGTGAGTTTGGTCTGATTGACAGGCTTACCGGAGGGATTACAATTCGAAATGAGAGCACTGTAAAAGGGGTTGGCGACGATGCTGCTGTAATGGAATACCCTGGCAAGTGTATTGTAATGTCGACCGACCTTCTGACTGAAGGGATTCATTTCAATCTGATGTATGTGCCCCTTAGGCATTTGGGATATAAATCAGTGATTGTTAACCTGTCGGATATTTATGCCATGAATGCACATCCTAAACAGATAACAGTCAGTATAGCCATCTCAAATAAGTTCAGTGTGGAAGCGGTTGAGGAGATATATGCAGGGATAAACCTGGCATGTGAAAAATATGGGATTGACCTGGTCGGGGGTGATACAACCAGTTCATTGACCGGCCTTACAATATGTGTTAGTGTAATCGGGGAAGCAGAAAAGGAAAAACTGGTTTACCGGAGCGGTGCGCATGTTGGTGACCTGCTTTATGTGTCGGGCGACCTGGGAGGGGCATATATGGGATTACAATTGCTGGAGCGCGAGAATGAAGTATTTAAGATAGATCAGAATATGCAACCCAGGTTACAGGGATATGACTATATTTTGGGAAGGCAGCTAAAGCCTGAGGCAAGGGCAGATATAGTTGACAAATTTGAAAAAATGGGTATCAAACCTACTTCCATGATTGATATTTCGGACGGGTTATCTTCAGAAATACTTCATCTGTGTAAAAAATCGGGCGTGGGGTGCAGGTTGTTCGAAGAGAAGGTTCCTATGGATGATCAAACAAAGATGCTGGCTTCTGAGATGAATATTAACCCTCTGGTGGCAGCCTTAAACGGTGGGGAAGACTATGAGTTGTTATTCACTCTGTCCTCTGAGGATTCAGGGAAAGTAAAAAATGACCCTGATTTTACCTGCCTGGGGGAGATTACCAATGATGCAGTGGGGGCAGTACTGGTGACAGCAGCGGGTTCTCAAATACCTCTTACAGCACAGGGTTGGAACCATGGGGACACTGACAGGTTTAGTAACTGAAACTTTTAATCATACAGCCGGGTGCCCGCATTCTTAATCAGGCAGGTAACCTCTGATTATGCCACGTTTTGAGTCTTTAATAAATAGCAGGATCTCATCTCTCTCCTGGGTGGCAGGCATTTCTGCTTCAATAATCTCAATAGCCTGAGCTGTATTCAATCCTTTTTGATAAATATAGCGGTAAATATCCTGTATTTCTCTTATTTTTTCGTTATTATAGTTTCTTCGGCGCAGGCCAATAGAATTTATACCAATGTAAGCAAGTGGTTCCCTTCCTGCTTTGATATAAGGGGGAACATCTTTTCTGATCAGAGAGCCGCCTCCTATCATCACATGTGAGCCAATACGGCAAAACTGGTGAACACCTGTCATGCCCGAAATAATTGCCCAGTCATCAATAATTACTTCTCCGGCTAATTGTGTGTTATTGCCCAATATCAGGAAATTGCCCAGATGACAATCATGGGCAATATGGACATATGCCATTAAAAGATTATTATTCCCTATAAAGGTCTTTCCCTTGGATATGGTTCCCCTGTTTATGGTTACATACTCTCTGATGGTATTATTATCACCGATCTCTACAGTTGTATATTCTCCTTTGAATTTCAGGTCCTGAGGAATTGCTCCGATTACGGCACCTGGGAAGATATTGCAGTTTTTTCCTATCCTGGTACCCGGCAAAATTGTTACACTGGATCCTATTCTGGTACCTTCGCCTATAACTACATCTCTGTCTATTGATACGAAAGGTTCAATAACAACATTTTCTGCAATTTTAGCATCCGGATGTACGTAAGCTAGTGGTTGTTTCATAATGATTGTTATGTTTCTCGATTAATTATCTGTTTGTTTTACAATCTGGGCCATAAATTCACCTTCGGCTGCCACTTTATTGCCGACATAAGTTATGCCTTTCATTATGGCAATACCCCGTCTGATAGGTGAATTAAGGGTTATTTTGAAAATAAGTGTATCTCCCGGGACTACTTTTCTGCGGAATTTAACATTGTCAATCCGGATAAAATAAGTTGAATATTTTCCCTTGAGCCCGCAGAGCACAAGAAAACCTCCCGTTTGTGCCATTGCTTCAATCAGCAAAACACCAGGCATAACAGGTTCAGCCGGAAAGTGGCCTCCAAAGAAGGGCTCATTATAAGTGACATTCTTCATTCCTGTAACCTCCTTGTCTGATATTGATAATATTTTATCGACCAGTAAAAAGGGATAACGGTGAGGAAGTAACTCCTTTATTTGATTGATATCCAGTAACGGGGGTATGTTAGGATCATATACAGGAGGTAAAGATTGTTTTTGTTTCCAGCTTGTTTTCAGCGCTTTTGCAAAAATTGTATTTGGTCTGTGCCCTGGCTTATAAGCTATTATCCTCCCTTTAATGTGCTTGCCGCAGAGAATCAGATCGCCTATAACATCAAGCAGTTTATGGCGGGCACATTCATTATCGAAATATAGTTCCAGATTATTAAGAATTCCCTGTGGCTTCACAGCAACATGATCATGGTGGAACAGGTCTGCCAGCCGGTCCAGCTCATCCTGTTTTATTTCATTATCTATTATTACTATGGCATTATTTAATTCGCCACCTTTAATAAGGTTATTATTAAGCAGGTATTCCAGTTCATGTAAAAATACAAATGTCCTGCAATTAGCAATTTCCTCTTTGAAATCCCTGATAGAGTCAAGTGTGGCGAACTGGTTATTAAGTACTCTTGATTTAAATGAAATTAATACGTTCAGGCTGTAATCATCATCAGGAAGAGCTATGATATGGGAGCCTGATTTTTCATCGAAAATTTCTATTTTTTCTTCTATTTCTAAATATTCCCTTTCGGCATCCTGTACTGCAATTCCAGCTTTTTCTATAGCTTCTGCAAAGTATCTGGAGCTGCCGTCCATAATAGGGGCTTCTTCATTGTCAACCTCAATAAGGACATTATCGAGATCCATTCCAACCAAAGCTGCAAGTGCATGTTCTATAGTTCCTATACGGGCGCCGTCCTTTTCAAGCAGGGTGCCTCTGGAAGTGTCAACTACCAAATCGACATCTGCATCAATAACCGGTTTGTTTTCAAGGTCTGTTCTTTGAAACTTAAAACCATGGTATTCAGGAGCAGGTTTAAAGTTCATGGTTACAATAACGCCTGTGTGTAAACCTTTTCCTTCTATTTTGAAGGACTGTGCTAAAGTTTTTTGCTTTACTACCATTCTTTTTTACTTTGAAGAAGCCAGAACATCCTGTTGAAGGGATTTTACATCTCTAAGCAGTTGGTTAAGTTCTCTCCTTAATTCGGGCAGATTACGGTAGACCGTATATGTTTTCAATGCATCTTTATAGTTAAAAGCCGGAGATGACAAGACTATCTGGTTGTCTTTAATAGACTTGGAAACTCCTGATTGTGCCCCTATCTGAACATTATCTCCAATGGAAAGATGTCCGGCAATTCCTACCTGTCCGGCAAATTTACAATTTTTACCAACTTTTGTTGACCCTGCTAATCCGGTTTGAGCAGCAATTACGGTATTTTCTCCAATTTCGCAGTTGTGTGCAATCTGGACCAGGTTGTCAATTTTTGTTCCCCTCCGGATGGTGGTTGCATCCATAGTTCCGCAGTCAATGGTAGTATTGGCCCCTATCTCCACGTCGTCTTCAATAACTACATTCCCGATCTGGGGTATCTTCTTATATGTCCCGTCCGGATGCTGAGCAAATCCAAATCCGTCGGATCCGATTACTGAGCCTGCATGGAGAATACAATTATTACCGATAATACAATCGTTATAGACCTTAACACCCGAATAGAGTATGCAATTATCCCCTATGACAACATTATCACCTAAACAGACATGAGGATAAAGTTTTACCCCTTTGCCTATCCTTGCGTTTTTCCCAATATAGCAAAATGCACCTGCATAAATATCAGCACCGAGAGTTGCAGATTTGTCGATATAAGATGGTTCTTCAATACCATTCAGATCCTGGTTCCTGGCTTTGGTATATAATTCAAGCAGTGATGCAAACGCCTGGTAGGCGTCGTCAACTTTTATCAGGGTGGCATTCACTTCCGCTTTTGGCTCAAAACTTTTATTTACAAGAACAATTGATGCCAGAGTTGTGTAAATGTAACTTTCATATTTTGGATTGGCAAGAAAAGCAAGTGTACCGGGTTTACCCTCCTCAATCTTGGATACTGCAGAAACTATGACATTACCGTCACCAACAATTTGTCCGTTAAGGAATGAAGCAATGTCTGTAGCATTAAATTTCATTAAAATTTTTTTTAGCGTTGCAAATATAGTTGTAAACTAATTAATGTCCAATTCTTTTATCTTTCTCATGCAATTTTAATGACTCTTTTTTTAAATTTATGCAGAAGTATGCCATACTTGATAATTTTATACGTTTGTCCGGTTAAATATAAAAAACTTTAATTAATTCGAATTTAGGCATTTATCACGTATTATATTTTTTGTGTTTTTGGCAGGAAATTATTATTTTTGCAGAGATTTTTCAGATAACCTGAAATAGGGGGCCATAGGTTCCCTATTTTGTTACCGGACAATAATGGCAGATAAAGGTGAGATAACAGAGCTGGTAAAGGAACTTCTTAAAGAAGATATGTTTCTGGTGGGCATTGATGTGACAGCATCAAATGTCATCAGGGTGTTTATTGACAGCTTCAGTGGCCTGACTATCGAAGATTGTGCTCTTTTTCACCGTGAACTGGAACAGAAACTTGACAGGGACAGTGAGGATTTTGAATTGCAGGTCTCTTCACCAGGCCTGTCGGAAAGTTTCAGGGTCAGGGAACAATTTTTAAAGAACAGAGGCCGCCGGGTGGAAGTCCTGACAAAAGACGGTGAAGAGGTTACAGGTGTCCTGAAAAATGCAGGCAATGATGAATTTGTCATTGAATACTCTGCAAAGGAGAAGGTTGAAGGGCATAAGAAAAAACAACTGGTAGTTAAAGAGTTTAAATTTGACTATAATAAGATAAAGAGCGCTAAAGTAATGGTTACTTTTAATAAACTGAAAAGAGATGGAAAATATTAGCCTTATCGATACTTTTGCTGAATTTAAAGAATTGAAGAATATAGACAGAGTCACTATGATGAGTGTTCTGGAAGATGTTTTTCGCAGTGTGCTCATTAAGCAGTACGGTACCGACGAGAATTTTGATGTAATTATTAACATCGATAAAGGTGATTTTGAGATATGGAGGAACAGGGAGGTGGTAAATGATGATGAACTTGAAGATCCTAATTTGCAGATCACATTATCGGAGGCTCAAAAGATTGACAACGATTATGAAGTAGGGGAGGAAGTGACAGATGAGGTAAAGCTTATTGATTTTGGCAGACGGGCTATTTTAAATCTCAGGCAAAATCTGGCAAGCCGGATTCTTGAATTGGAGAAAGACTATGTATATGGTAAGTATAAAGACAAAATAGGCGATATTGTTACAGGAGAAGTATACCAGGTTTGGAAAAAAGAGATTCTGATACTTGATGATGAAGGAAATGAACTGCTTCTTCCCAAATCTGAACAGATACCATCCGACTTTTTCAGGAAAGGGGATACCGTCCGTGCAATTGTTTACAAAGTGGAGCTCAGAAATAATAACCCTATGATAATATTGTCGCGTACGGCTCCTGAGTTTCTTGAGAGATTATTTGAACTTGAGATACCTGAAATTTTTGACGGATTGATAACTATTAAGAAGATAGTGAGAGTTCCGGGTGAACGCGCAAAGGTGGCAGTTGAATCTTACGATGAACGTGTTGATCCCGTCGGAGCCTGCGTGGGAATGAAAGGATCACGAATTCATGGGATAGTCAGGGAGCTGAGGAATGAGAATATTGACGTGATAAATTACTCTTCTAACATACAGCTTTTTATAAAAAGGGCGCTGAATCCTGCCAAGATCAATAATATAAAGATCATTGAGGATAATAAGAGAGCTGAGGTTTACCTGAAACCAGAAGAGGTATCACTGGCCATAGGTAAGGGAGGACTGAATATCAGGCTTGCCAGTCAGTTGACAGGTTATGAAATTGATGTTTACAGAGAAATGGCAGAGGATGATGAAGATGTTAATCTTGATGAATTTGCTGATGAAATTGACAGCTGGATTCTTGATACACTTAAGGCAATAGGATGTGACACGGCTAAAAATGTCCTCAATATACCAAGGAATGAATTAATAAAGCGTACAGACCTTGAGGAAGAAACTGTTGATGAGGTTTTAAAAATACTCAGTTCGGAATTTGAGTAAAAAAATAATGGAAAATAATAATTTATGACAGCAGGCAAGACAATCAGACTTAGTAAACTTGCAAGAGAATTTAATGTAGGAATTCATACTATTGTAGAATTCCTGCATAAAAAAGGTTTTGACATCGATTCAAATCCGAATACTAAGGTTACTGAAGATGCAGTGCAACTTCTGGAAAAGGAGTATAAGGTCGACCTGAACTTAAAAAAAGAATCTGAGAAAATTATTTTTAAAAGCCACAGGCCAAAGCAGGAAGTGATCTCAATAGATGACAGGGATGAATCAGTGGAAATTGACGAAGATATAGAGGAAGAACCTGAAGAAGAGGAGATGGAAGAAAAAGCAGCCATTCCTGTTAAGACAAAACCGGAACCACCTAAAAAGAAGACACCTCCTGTAGTAAAAAAGGAAGAGAAGAAAGAGTTGCCTGAAGAGATCAAAGAGGTTAAAGAGGTCAAAAAGAAGAAGGAGAAGGAACCTGTTATAAGTGATGTTGAAAAGATAACAGAGCCATTAGTTGAAAAAGAAAAAGTGGTTGAAACGAAAGAAGAGAAACCTGTTGAAAAGGAATCTGTTGAAAAGGAATCT
>JAAYJR010000497.1 GCA_012522835.1 Bacteroidales bacterium | reverse complement strand
TATCCCTTGCCGTCTGATAAAGCTTCGGACTACAACAACAGCTCCATCGGGCTCTATCCCTTGCCGTCGGTTTCAACCGACGGATCATTGGTTTCAACTGGCAGATAATTTGTTTCAATCAATGTATCGCTGAAGCGAACGGCAATGGATAAGGTTCTGAACCCTCAGTCTGCAACATCTGTGCCTTATCCCTTGCCGTCGGTTTCAACCGACGGATCATTGGTTTCAACCGACGGATCATTGGTTTCAACCGACGGATCATTTTCATTACCCTTCAACTGATTCCGAATTGTATATCTTTTAAGAATAAACCTTATCTTTGTAAAAATAAACACGAGAATATGATAGGTCGGTTTTTTTATCTTCCGGGAACCAAAAAGTTTAATATCACTCCCAGGTTTTACGATCCTGATAAGGATGAACGTGATGAAAGGGAGCGCAGAATTAAGGAAGATTTAGGTATTGTCGACGAAAAAAAGGATGATGTAAAGGATTTTCGCCCAAATATCAAAGGCCGTTTCAGGATGGCTCAGGAAGGATTTACTAAATCATCTGACGATGCCAGGAGGGCCTCAAACAGGCGGCTCATAATCCTTATAGTAATTCTTGCGCTTATCGGATACCTTTTCTTTTATTCTGATTTTACCTTTTAGTGAGTGATATTATTCAATTATTACCCGATTCGGTAGCCAACCAGATTGCTGCCGGTGAAGTTATCCAGCGTCCAGCATCCGTTGTTAAGGAGTTGGTTGAAAATGCTTTGGATGCCGGAGCAGATGAAATTATTATCCATATAAAGGATGCGGGAAAAACAAGTATCAAAATATCGGATAATGGTTGCGGAATGTCCCCGACCGATGCCCGGATGGCTTTTGAGCGACACGCAACTTCCAAGATAAGTTCTGCAAATGACCTCTTTAGTATCCGGACCATGGGTTTCAGAGGGGAGGCTTTGGCTTCTGTTGCAGCGATTGCAGATGTTGAACTGCGTTCAAAAAGAGCAGAAGATGAGGTTGGCACTTTTATCCATATTATAGGGTCGGTGGTAAAAACACAGGAGCCTGTTGCGTGTAACAACGGGACTACCATCACTGTTAAAAATTTGTTTTTTAACGTTCCTGCCAGAAGAAAATTCCTGAAAGGGAATACCACTGAACTTAAACATATTATTAACGAGATACAGAGGGTTGCACTGCCAAATCCTGAAATGAGGTTTTTGTTCTATCATAACTATGCATTGCTTTATGATCTGGCTAAAAGTAATTTCCGCCGCCGGATAGCTGATATTTTTGGCAGAAATATTAACCAGTCGCTTATTCCGGTAGGAGAGGAAACAAGCCTTGTAAATATTTCAGGCTTTGTCGGACAGCCAAAGTATGCAAGAAAAACTATGGGAGAACAGTTTTACTTTGTTAATAAAAGATATATGAGACATCCCTATTTTCACAAGGCTGTAATGCAGGCTTATGAAAAGTTATTGCCATCCGATACTTTCCCTTCCTATTTTTTAATGCTGGATCTTGATCCGGGAGATATAGATATTAATGTTCATCCAACGAAAACTGAAATTAAATTTGAAAATGATTCAGCGATCTGGCAAATTATTAATGCTTCCGTCCGTGAGTCCCTGGGTAAACACAATGTAGTGCCGTCGATCGATTTCGACCAGAGTGGCAGCATAGATATTCCTTTTAGAAAAAAAGATGCCGGCGAAGTCTCTTTCCCGGAGATAAAAATCAATCCGGAATATAATCCATTTTCTGGCGAAAGCACAGGATCCGAAGGTCAGTGGGGAACAACAAGGCAGGATAAAAGTAACCTGCAACACTGGGAGGATCTTTATAATCCGCCTGAATATAATGATCAGCCGAAATTAGCTTTTCATGATGCCCGGAGTGAAGATTCAACGGAAGAAAGATACACCGGCAAGAAGGTGATGCAGCTAAAGCAGAAATATATCCTTACTCCCGTGAAGTCGGGTATAATGATCATTGACCAGAAACGTGCACACGAGCGTATCCTTTATGAAAGGTTCATGGAGGTTTTAAAGACAGACTCAATTGCAAGTCAGCAGGAACTGTTTCCGCAAAAGATTGAACTGGATGCGGCTGACAGTGTATTGCTGAAAAGTATTTTGAATGATCTTCTTGCGTTGGGATTTGATATCCGGGACTTCGGCAATAATACTTTTGTTGTCAATGGTACTCCCGGACTGCTTGATGTTTCCTCGCCTCAGGTGATCGTTGAGAGATTGCTTGAAGAGTATAAAAATTCACCTGTCGATGCACAAACTAAAGTCAGGGAGCAGGTTGCAAATTCGCTTGCAAAAGCATCTGCACTTGATTATGGGACTGAGTTAAAAAAAGAGGAAGCTGATCAACTTATTGATAAACTTTTTGCATGCGAAACACCTAACTATTCCCCGGAAGGCAGGAAAATACTTACTATTATTCCACTGGAAGAAATTGAAAAACTTTTTAATAAATGACAATATGTCGTTATATTGCGGCTTTTATAATGTGGTGCGGCTTTTGCCTCAGCTGAAGTAAATTTT
>JAAYJR010000352.1 GCA_012522835.1 Bacteroidales bacterium | reverse complement strand
TCGAGGTAAACCATTGCTTCACCCGAAAATTCATTCCTTGCAGAAGAGTAGGGTTGGAGTTTCTGAATATTTTTTCGTAATAATTTATTTATTTCCATTTGTTATAACTATTTGTTTGTAATGCTGTTTTGTCAGGTTAATGTATTTAGTCTTAAAGTTACTGCATTTTTGTGTCCCGCGAGCAGTTCCGCCTCTGCCATCAGCTCAATTGCCGGGCCAATGTTTATAAGTCCTTCGCCACTGATCTCCTGAAAAGTGATCTTCTTCATGAAGCTGTCAAGATTAACTCCGCTGTAAGCCCGCGCCCAACCGTTAGTTGGCAGCGTATGGTTAGTCCCCGAGGCATAATCCCCCGCACTTTCGGGCGTGAGGTTACCCAGAAATACAGATCCTGCATTGACCACTTTTTCTGCCAGTTCATGACAGTTTATTGTTGAGAGAATAAGGTGTTCAGGAGCATAGGTATTAATAATATCTGCCATAAATTCCTCATTATTAAGTACAATAATGACACTGTTCTCAAGAGATTGCTCTGCCAGTTTTTTTCTGGGGAGTTTTTCCAGCTGAAGGGAGATCTCTTTGGTTACTTTCTCAACCAGATCAGGGCTGTCGGTGATCAAAACCACCTGACTGTCGGTTCCGTGTTCGGCTTGTGATAAAAGGTCTGATGCCACAAACGAGGGATCAGCACTCCTGTCCGCAACAACCATTACCTCTGATGGTCCTGCCGGCATATCCACAGCGGTATGGCTCAGGCTTACAAGTTGCTTGGCAGCAGTTACATACTGATTGCCGGGACCAAATATTTTATCTGCTTTAGGCACACTCTCAGTACCAAAAGCCATTGCCCCGACAGCCTGTACACCTCCCAGCCTGAATACTTTTTTCACACCAGCATATCGGGCAGCAAACAGAACCGCAGGATTTACCGAGCCGTCTTTACCCGGGGGGGTACACATAATTATCTCTTTACATCCTGCAATCCGTGCTGGTATTGCCAGCATCAGGACTGTAGAAAAAAGAGGGGCAGTACCACCCGGAATGTATAGTCCTGCATTTTCTATAGCAACACTTTTCTGCCAGCAGGAGACGCCCGGCATTGTCTCTATTTTGTTTAACTCACATTTTTGTGCCGAATGAAAAGTTTCGATATTATTTGCTGCCAGCTTTATCGCCTCCTTTAATGCGGGATCAACCATTTTTCCGGCAGATATAAATTCCTCTTCAGACACCTCCAGATTTTCCGGCATGAATCCGTCAAATTTATAGGTTAGCTCCCTGAGAGCCTTGTCCCCGTTACGTTCTATTTCATCTAAAATAGATTGAACGCTTTCGAACAGGCCTGAAACATCGAAAACCGGACGTTTAAGTATATCAGGCCATAATTTTTTTTCAGGATTTATTATTATTCGCATAATTTTAAAATATCATTTTTTCAATAGGTACTACCAAAATACCTTCAGCCCCTGCTTTTTTCAGTTTTCCTATAATCTCCCAGAAATCATTTTCATCAATAACGGAGTGCACAGAGCTCCATCCCTTTTCTGCCAGGGGCATGACAGTCGGACTTTTCATTCCGGGCAGCAGAGCAGCAACATCCTCAATTTTTTCATCGGGGGTATTAAGCAGAATATATTTCTTTCCCTGAGCCCTCTGAACGGATTCAATCCTGAATATCAATTCATTGAGTATCTTTTGCTTATCCTTCGACAGTCCGGGATGTTTTATCAGGACTGCTTCAGAGTTTATAACAGTTTCAACTTCTTTTAACCTGTTACTGATAAGTGTAGAGCCTGAACTTACTATGTCAAAGATAGCATCAGCAAGTCCGATGCCCGGAGCTATTTCAACCGATCCTGTTATTACGTGAATATCAGCATTAATTTTTTTCTCATCAAGAAATTTTCTGAGAATTTTCGGATAGGATGTAGCAATTTTTTTACCTTCAAAAAATGATAATCCCCTGTATTCATCTGATTTAGGCACTGCAAGTGACAATCTGCATTTACTGAATCCCAGCCGTTTTGCGATAATCACATTTTCATTTTTTTCAAGTACTTCATTTTCTCCGACAATTCCTGCATCAGCGACGCCGTCGGCTACTGTCCGGGGAATATCATCATCCCGAAGGAACAATGCCTCCAGTGGAAAATTTTTTGATGATGCTGCCAGCTTGCGCTTACCAATAGAAAGATCAATTCCTGATTCCCTGATCAGCATCAGTGAATCATCGTTGAGGCGCCCTTTTATCTGAATAGCTATTTTTAAATTTTTTTGCATATTCTTACTGTTTTGATATCTTTTCCTTACGGGAATTTTTTACAAAAAAAGCCTGCCTAAACGGGCAAGCTTTTGTTTCATATCTTTCAGGAAATCTGACATAGCAACCTGCCAATTTTTAGGTCTGCCTGTTGTGTCCGTGATGTCCTTTATTAATCTTCATATCCGATATTTCTATATTTAATACAATAATAATGATTAATTTGATTACGTGCAATGCCTGACTGTAATTAAAGGGAAATATTAAAAATAATTTATTAAAGGTGTTTTTACATCTGTGAAAGCACATTCTCAGCCATTGAGAGGTAATTATCTATTATCCATAACGCTACTCTTTTTTCTTTGATAAGTTATTTTTGATCTTATCCAGAATATTTTTCAGATGATTAAACTCTTCTGTTAATGAAAAGCCCACCCCCTGAGTATAGGGGGCAGTTTCAT
>JAAYJR010000034.1 GCA_012522835.1 Bacteroidales bacterium | reverse complement strand
TTCCATAAAATAAAATATTAAAAATTAAACCGGGTTTATGAAATATTTGATTATTAGCATTATATTTTTTTATTTTTTTAGTTATAATTCTTTTGCCCAGGAAGAAAAATATTCCCTTTCTGACGACTCACTGGTTAATTATCATGCCGGTATGAAAAAAATATACAATGCCACTCCTGTTGGCCAAAGACCAAAAATTGACGGCATTTTAGATGATCACTGCTGGCAGCATGAGGGTAGCTGGCAGGGTGGTTTTGTACAGAGAGAGCCCAGACAGGGGAGGGAGCCGTCTCAAAAAACGGAAATAAAAATTCTATATGACCATACAAGCCTTTATGTTGCCATCATTTGTCATGATAATGAACCTGAAAAGATGCAACCTATACTTGGCAGGCGCGATGCTATAGTCGGTGATATGGCTGGTATAGCCTTTGATTCATATTTTGACCGTAAGACCGCATTTGAGTTTAACCTCTCTGCTGCTGGTCAGAAGCTTGACCTGTTTATGTATGGTGAGTTTGGTGCCGATTTTAACTGGGATGCAGTATGGGACGGCAAGACCTCAGTTGGGGATTCAGCCTGGTTTGCTGAGATGAGAATACCTTTCAGTCAGCTTCGTTATGCTAATAAGGAGGAGCATATATGGGGTTTGCATGTCTGGAGATGGATATACAGGCTGAAAGAGGAGGATAATTGGAAATTGATCCCACTGGATGCCCCGTCGGCAGTATATCTGTTTGGTGAACTGCACGGACTTAAGAATATATCAAATAAAAGAAATTTTGAGCTGTTGCCATTTGCAAAGGCGAAATATTTATCCGATGCAGTAAATAATCCTGCCCTGGGCTTTGGACTTGACGGCAAGATAGGAGTGACATCTGATTTTACATTAGACTATACAATAAATCCGGATTTCGGACAGGTTGAGGCTGACCCCTCTATTCTGAATCTGACCTCTTATGAAGTTTATTACGATGAAAAGAGGCCTTTCTTTCTTGAAGGTAATAAGATGTTAGAATATAAGACAGGAACTGACATGCTTTTCTATTCACGTCGTATAGGTACAATTTCAGAATATCAGCCTGATGTTAACGAAGGAGAAAAGCTTTACAGGCCCGAGCAGACTTCAATACTTAACGCGTTGAAACTTACCGGAAAAAATCATTCAGGCTTATCGCTTGGCATCATTAACAGTATGACTCCCCGTGAAAATGCAACAATATATTTTAATGATTCAAAAAGGAGAGAGGCAGTCGAGCCGTTTACAAATTATTTCATAGGAAGGGTGAAGCAGGATTTTAATTCAGGAAGTACTGTTTTGGGAGGAATTGTTACATCAACTATAAGGAATATTAAGGACGAACATCTGAAATTTATGCCTGATAATTCACTTGCCGGAGGCATTGATTTCGAACATAACTGGCTGAACAGAAAATATTTTATTGATTCTAAATTATTATTATCTAGAGTTAGTGGCACTGAAGAGGCCATATCTTTTCTCCAGCAAAATCCGAGGCACTATTTTCAGCGTCCTGATGCCCCTCACCTGGCCTTTGATGAGAGTATGACCAGTATGCAGGGATGGGGAGGAGAGATAAAAGGGGGCAAGCGAAGCGGTAAGTTAAGGGCAACAGGGTCATTAGACTGGCGTTCACCCGGAGTTGAATTTAATGACCTTGGGTACTTGCGCCAGGCTGATTATATCGACCAGAAGATGAATGTTGTCTATTGGGTGAGCAAACCTAAAGGAATATTGCACAGCTACTATTTTGAAGCAGAACAGCTCCACCGGAGGAACTTTGGAAATGAGTTGCTGGGTGACCAGCTTAAAGCTAATGCCAGGTTTCAGTTTAAAAATTTATGGACTCTTGAGCTGGATGCAGAACATAT
>JAAYJR010000408.1 GCA_012522835.1 Bacteroidales bacterium | reverse complement strand
GCTGCATAGTGATTAACCAGGGTCTCCTTCGTACATGACCCTGCCCAGTCAGGTGGAAGGACCATTAACATATCGGCTCCCGTTTCAGCAGAATATACGGCAAATTCCTCACTTTTACGTGTCGGCCATTCTCCGGTAGCTGCCACAACCATGACTCTCCGTTTGACAAACTCAACACACCTTCTGGTAACAAGTGCAATTTCATCATCAGATAAAAGAGAATAGAGGCTGTCACCATAAGTAAGTACGATCGCATTAGAACCTCCGTCAATACTAAAATCAATTTGTTTTCGGAAAGCCTCAATGTCGATATCACCATCCTTGGTAAAAGGAGTCCTTACCGAAACACAAGGACCTGTTAATCCTCTTTTATATTTGTTCGAAGCTTCATCTCTCAGGCTTACATTTACATCAGGTTGAATTATACCTGAATTTGAAAGGCCTGCAGCAGTGACAATACCCACATTCTTAACAAAAGATCGTCTGCTTAAAGAATTATTTTTTGTCATGGTTATTTAATTAAATCTTAAAAGCTATTTCTGAAATATCAGACGAATAATTGTTTATTTATATGGTACAAAGTGTAACACTTAAATATAATTTATCAATATTATTGTCATGCACACTTCATATAATCAGGCTATTTTACTGCAACTGTCCTTAACCCGAATCCCCACTTCATATTATCAATAGAAGCCGGAACTCCTGCCCGCAAATAATTAAGGCCGAATTCAGGAATTCTTGTAAACCCGGTTTCTGACACTTTTTTATCAAAAATAAATAATTCAGCAATTTGCTTATCTGAGTTCCACTTTATCCTTACAGGTATATTTTTGGCTTCTCCGTATACATTAGCTAAAACAAATTGAAATACAGAGTGTTCCGAAGCAACTGAATCTCCCGATATTGAAAAATGGTCAGTAAAACTGAGGTTAACATCCGGACACTCATTTATAAATTCGATTTCCATAATCATTTCACCCGAGGCCAGGGCAGGAAAATTCCATACCACCTCAGGATTCAGACGGGAATCCATTGCTGAACCTGCGAGGAATCTGATTTTTTGCTCTTTCTCCGAATATTCTTTATGGATAATATCACCTGATCCGTAAACAGTCCATTCGTCCGGATCAATCATAGAATTCTCCGGCACATTAACTTCTATGAGCCATTCCGGATCAAACATAACTACAAACTTTGACTCCCCTTGTCCTGAAACAAGTATTACCTTACCATCATTTGTTTCCACTGCAGATGGATAGGCAGTACCTCTGTCTCCCCGGATTTCCCTTTTATCTGCTGTAGCTCTTAAAACTTCCCTGAAACCTTTCCACGACTTACCATCATCGTAACTAAGAGCTGCATGAAGAACTTCTCTGCCACCAAAAGCATAACTATTAGGATCATCCCATCTTTGGTTCATATTAAAAAAGAGGAGTAACCTGCCATCTTTTAAACGAAGAAACTGGGCAGGAGAGTCAGAGGAAGTAAATTTTGATGGTATCGGAACAGTCCAGGTTTCACCATTATTATCGGAAAAAGATTGATATAATACTCCCTTATTAGTACGAATCAACATCCACAAAACATCATTTTTCAATTGAACTATTACAGGCTCAACAGCACCATAACGGGTGGTTTTATCAGGATCAATTTCTATGTTCAGGGTATTATTTGCAGCATGCCACTTATCTCCGTTATCATCAGAATACAAAATCATTATTTCGTTCCAACCATAATCTTTAGAATTACCATCCGGTTTTTTTGATCTTTCGGGAACTGCTTTTCCAAAGGACATCAATAACCTGCCTGATTTTAATTCGATAAAATTCCTTATTGATCCAACATAACCATTATAAATTTCTTTTGGAGGTTCCCATTCTGAAGCCTCCCTGACTTTTCGGGTATACCACAAATTATAATGTCTGCCATTATAGCCGTTTTTACCTTCATCCCGGATATGAAAAACAGAGTGCAATGTTCCATCATTGGATTCAACCACCTGATTGGCATAATATGCTATACCAGGTAGTTCAAACTCCTTTTCAGGTGTACTCCATTCTATACCGTTTAAAGAGGACACAGACATCATTTTATCTGCATCACCCGGATTATAAATAAAAAATATCTTGTACTGGCCAGCAGAAGTAGCAATGATCGTAGATTCATTGACAGGTGCATTACATATTTTTACAGGATTGTAAATAGCTTCCGGAAAAATTTCAGGAAAGGCTTCTGTCTCATCATGACAGCTGAAATCAGGTGTTCTGATTATATTTTTATCCGGACAGTTACATTTTCCATGCAGTCCGTTCAATATAAAAAAAAATAAAAGTGCAGAAAATAAAAGTTTACCAATTAAGTTACGATTAAACAAAGTCTTTGAAGAGTAATATGCCGGATATTTTGATGCATTAACACATTCAGGTAGAAATATTTTTAATTTTCCCATTAGTTCAAAATTAATTATTTTCAATGGTATCTCATTGCTTGCCCCTATTTCAGTCGGGGAACCCGATATAATCAAGAATATACCTGGTCAATTTCTGAATAATCAGACAGATGACTTGTAAATAAGCAGTCCTCAAATTAAAAAATTATGTCCTCCTCTATTTTTTAATTAGCTGAAGGATTAAAATCCTTTTCAAATAATTTCACACTCAGATATCCTGCAAAACCTGCATAACTTGTTGTTATCCAAATTTCTCCCGGATTAGCCTCAAAAACACGTGGATAGGATAGAGTCTTAGTTTTACTCTTATCTGTAATTCTTGCAATAACAACAGGAGAGCTCCATGTTTTACCATCATCATCTGAAAACATCACAGATAATTCACCCCGATGATTACTGTGTGCCACTTCAGAAGAGACACCATCACCTCCACTAAAAGGATATTCACTTTTCCCTTCAGGGAAAGCTCTGTTCCATACCAGAAAAAGCGATCCGCTTTTCAGGCGGGTCAGCAAACCAGGTGCTGAGCTGGCATCAATTTTAGTAGGTTTAAAATATTTCCAATTCAAACCTTCATTCTCAGAATATGCTTCCCAGAAGAATCCCCAGTTCGTACGCATAAGCATCCATATCCTTCCGTCATTTAGCTGCTCAATTGTTGCCTCTGTAACCCCGCTATGATGGCCAACACCTCCCAAATCAATTATATTGGACCGAACCCAGTTAAAACCATTTGTCTTCGAAGTATATGTCACAACTGTATGATGTCCGGGATTATGACGCATAATCATAGATGATAAAATAATATTACCATCTTTGGTTTCAATAATATCTCTGTTAGCGCCCGTCCATTCATCATGAAGCTTTTAAAGGTCCTGCCATGTGTTACCTTCATCAAGGCTGCGAACAGTATAAGAAGCCAACTTTGCCCCCGGTGAATCAATAATTTCCGGCCTGAAATTCGAGTTCGCCCTTTCATTTTCATTAGCAAAAGCAAGAATTATAACGCCATCAGAAGTTCTGATCAATGCTCGTTCAATCCGTATTTCAAAATTTTCCTGATCTGAAAAAATCGGGTATTCCTTCCAGGTTTTCCCCTCATCATCACTGATACAACTCATATTTTTTTCCACTGTCAGAATACTCCCGTCCTCCAGACGAACAAAAGGACCTGTTTTCAGTCCCGGGATCTCAATAACCTTTTCATGAATCCAGTAACCTTCAGTGGTCAGTTTACCATTGTTTAAATTCCCCAACTGTCCATAAGCATCAGGCGTGTAGAAAAAAAATAAGCTTATAAAAATCGGGATAGCAAATAGATTGATTCGTTTCATTTTTCTGGTTTTTATATTTATTGGTTAAATATTACATAAATCGGTATAAATAAATGGATTATTATCCGTTATATTCAGGTATGATCAGGGCAAATTAATTCCCTCCTCAGGAAATTTTGCATTAACCTCAACAAGCCACTCCCTGAGCATGTTTTTCATTTTTTGAGCCTTTGTGGATTCAGTTTTACTTAAATCCTCTCTTTCACTTAAGTCTTTTGAAAGATCGAACAACTCAGTTTCACCTGACTTGTAATTATAAACTAACTTATAATCTCCTATTCTTACTGCTCCCTGAAAAACCCCGTGAGGATAATGCCAGAAAAGCGCACTCCTTTTCTTCATTTTACCATTGCCTGTTAAAAGTTTTTCAAAACTTACGCCGTCCACATGTTGTTCAGGCACTGACGGAAGATTTGCCAGATCCAGCAAGGTTGGATATAAATCATTTGAAATCAGAGGCTCTCCGCATTTGGTATTTGATTTTATCAGTCCCGGCCATCTTATGATCAGGGGTACTCTTATACCTCCTTCGTATAAATTATGTTTTGCTCCACGCAATGGAAAATTTGAAGTAACACTATGCTTACCACCATTATCAGAACTATACACGATTATAGTATTATCTCTGATCCCCAGATCATCTATTTTATTTAAAAGTTTTCCGACATTCTCATCCATATGATAAACCATAGCTGCATATTCGGGTAAATTTTGATATTTTCTGGATCCGTTTTCCATATCATTAATATTTAATATACCCAGATC
>JAAYJR010000611.1 GCA_012522835.1 Bacteroidales bacterium | reverse complement strand
GATTTGTGGTAAAATCCATTAAGATACTGATTATCAGGGGTTTAACCAAATATTTTAAACACTTATTTTGCTCATTATCAATTATTTAACATTGTTTTTAACGAAGTATTGAATACTGTATAGATGTATATTTGTTGTAGTGCAGAAATAAATCAGCGCTACAACAAATTAAGGTCATGAAGAAAGTATTAATTGCAACCGAAAAACCTTTTGTAACAACTGCAATAAAAAAGATCAAAAAGATTTTTAAAGAGGCAGGTGAAAATTATGAAGTAAGGCTGCTTGAAGGATACCAGTCCGGAAATGACCTTTTGCAGGCAGTTTCCGATGTTGATGCTTTAATTGTCAGGAGCGATAAAATTGACAGGGAGGTCATTGAAGCATCAAAACATTTGAAGATCCTGGTGAGAGCAGGGTCGGGTTATGATAACATTGACCTTGGTGCCGCCACACAAAAAAATATCGTTGTTATGAACACCCCCGGTCAGAATGCCAATGCAGTGGCAGAACTTGCAATCGGACTTGCTATTTTCGGACTGAGGGAAATGTTCAGCGGCAGGCCCGGAGGAGAGTTAAGAGGCCGTACACTGGGACTTCACGGTTTTGGTTACGTTGCCCGGAATGTATTCAGGATAGCAAGGTCTTTTGGTATGAAGGTTATTGTTTTTACCAGATATAGCAAAAGTGCAGCCGCAGCTATCGGATTAAAAGTAACCGGATCGCTGGAGCAGCTTTATGAAAAGAGCGATATAGTTTCAATCCATGTGCCCGCCCGGGGTGAACATATCAGGTCGGTAAGTTATGATGTCCTGAAAAATCTTAAAGACAATGCCTTATTGATAAACACTTCCCGGAAAGAGGTAATAAACGAACCCGACCTGATAAGGATAATGGAGGAGAAACCATTTATTAAATATTTATCCGATATTAAACCTGACAATGAGAATATTTTTTATGAAAGATTTCCGGGGCGTTTTTTCTTTACACCAAAAAAAGCGGGTGCCCAGACTGCAGAAGCCAATACAAAAGCGGGACTGGCAGCTGCTGAACAAATTGTAAAGTTTTTTGAGACCGGTGATAGTACATTCCGGGTAAATTAACCAATCAAAAATACTGCTCATTTTAATATATTAAAAAATGAATTATGGCAATAGTAAAACCTTTTAAAGGCCTGCGGCCAACAAAAGATGTAGTAAAAGAACTGGCCTGCCTTCCTTATGATGTGATGAATTCGCGGGAAGCGGCAAAGATGGCCGGAGGAAAGGAAAAATCGTTACTCCGTATAACAAGAGCTGAAATAGAGTGTCCCGAAGTGAAAGATATTCATTCGGAAGTGGTTTATAATAAAGCTCTCGAAAATTTCATTGCGTTTCAGCAAAAAGGATGGCTTAAGCAGGATGAAGAGCCTGAATTTTATATTTATGCCCAGACAATGAATGGAAGGACACAATACGGGATTGTGGGGGCAGCAGCCTGTTCTGACTATGAAAAGGGAATAATCAGGAAACACGAACTTACCCGTCCTGATAAAGAGGAAGACCGGATGACGCTGACACGTTATCTGAATGCCAATATTGAACCGGTGTTTTTTGCGTATAAAGCAGTTCCTGAAATTGATGAGATAGTCAGAAGTGTGGTCAGTGAAAAAGAGGCAGATTATGATTTTGTTGCAGAGGATGGTTTTGGCCATCATTTCTGGGTAGTTAACGACCCAGTAAAGAATGGTCAGATAGAAGAGCTGTTTGCCAACAGGGTCCCCTTTACCTATGTGGCAGACGGACATCACAGGACAGCAGCGGCTGCACGGATAGGTACGGAGAGGGCAGCAGCTAATCCTGATCATACAGGCAATGAAGAATATAACTATTTTATGGCAGTACACTTCCCTGATGATCAGCTCCGGATTATTGATTACAACCGGTTGGTAACTGATCTTAACGGACTCTCTGAGGCCCGGTTTTTATCTGCGCTCGAAAAATCATTTACCGTCGAGAGAGCCGGGACTGAAATTTATAAACCGGCCCGGTTGCATGAGTTCAGCCTGTACCTTTCGGGTAATTGGTATAGACTTATTTCCAGACAGGGAACATTCGATGATACAGACCCTTTGGGTGTGCTGGATGTCACCATCCTGTCGGAGCAGGTGTTGGGGCCATTGCTGGGAATCACCGACCTTCGTACATCAAAACGCATAGATTTTGTAGGGGGCATAAGGGGTCTGGGAGAGTTGCAAAAACGTGTCGATTCAGGTGAAATGAAAGCTGCCTTTGCGTTATTCCCGGTGTCAATGCAACAACTTATCAATATAGCTGACTGTGGCAAGATAATGCCTCCGAAAACAACATGGTTTGAGCCTAAATTGCGTTCAGGACTTGTAATTCATAAACTTGACGGATAAGAAGAACAGAGTTTTTAAATCTTCTCCGGAATACCGGTCAGAATATCTTTTTTGGATTTAAATTTAGTTGGAATGGATATAGATAAAATAACTTTGGCAGGCATTTATAAGAGGAAAAAAACTGATCGTGATATTTTTCAGGAGTTGATGCCAACCAAAATAAAAGAGGTACTTCTGATCGCGACTCTTTATGATTCCTATGCTATAGTCAGAGAAGGACAGTTTTCTGATAAGATTTTCGGAGAGTACCTTCAGCTGAACCTGTCTGCAGCGCCAAGGTTTACAAGTGTTAATTCCCGGGAGGATGCCTTACTGACCCTGGAACACCGGGACTTTGACCTGATAATTGTAATGGCGGGGATTGACAAATTTGCTGCTGTTGAAACAGCAAGGGAGATTGGAACTTTGCATCCCCGCATACCATTGTTGCTATTAGCAAATAATAATGCAGACCTCAAGTTTTTTCAGTCGGAGGGCAGAAATTTTGATTTTATCGACCGCATTTTTGTGTGGAATGGTAATTCCAATGTTTTTCTGGCTATGATCAAATATGTCGAAGACAAGAAAAATGTTGCCCGTGACACACAGAATGGAAATGTTCGTGTTATACTGCTGGTAGAAGACAGTATTCAGTACTATTCAAGGTATCTGCCTATGCTCTATTCCACAGTAATGACCCAAACACAGATACTTGTAGAAGAAGATGCCAAAAATGAACTTCATAAAATATTGAAGATGAGGGGAAGGCCGAAAGTCCTCCTGGCTGATAATTATGAAGATGCCGTAAAGATAATTAATCATTACAGGCGATATATGCTATGCGTTATTTCAGATGTGAAATTTGTTAAAGACGGGAAAGAGGATAATGATGCAGGTATAGAATTGTTAAAATTCACTAACAGTGTCCTGAAGTACCCTGTTCCGGTTTTGTTGCAATCGCATGATATTGCAAATGAGGACCGTGCAAAAAGTATCAATGCTGATTTCATCAATAAAAATTCTGAGAGCTTGTCAATGGACATACTCAACTTTTTATACAGGAGATTGGGATTTGGCAGTTTTATTTTTAAAAGGGAAGACGGTAATCCGATCGCGAAAGCTGATAATCTACAGGAATTTCAGGAAAAATTCAGGGAAATCCCGGTTGAATCCCTCATCTATCATGGCGAACGAAACTCTTTTTCTACCTGGCTTATGGCCCGGGGTGAAATTAATATGGCAGAGAGGTTGAGAGAAGTTAAGACAGAAGATTTTGATTCACCTGAAGATTTGAGGACATTTTGTCTTAATATTTTTCAGGAAGTCAGGTTCGAAAAATTCAAAGGTACTATTGTTAATTTTGAATCCTCCCTGCTTAATTCCAACAGGTTGATCGTGCGAATGTCGAAAGGCTCCCTGGGGGGTAAAGGCCGGGGGATTGCATTCATGTGCCACTTTATTGAGAATATAGATTTTACCAGGCTGGTACCTGGATTAAATATATGTATACCTGCAACTACAGTGATTGGCTCGCTGGAATTCGGAAAGTTTATTGAAATCAATAATCTTTACGATAAAATTTATTCAACCAGTGATTATGAAACAATACGCGGGTATTTTTTGGATGCAGACTTTGATGAAAAGCTGAAATACCGTCTGATGGAATTTGTCAAAATTATTAATAAGCCTTTGGCAGTCAGGTCGTCCGGTATGTTTGAAGATTCATTGCTGCAACCATTTTCAGGTGTTTATTCAACATATATAATACCCAATAATCACCCTGATATCAAAGTAAGGTATGAACAGCTGATAACTGCCATTAAACTGGTCTATGCCAGTGTGTTTACCGAATCGGCAAAAGCATATTTTGACGCAATATATTATAAAATAGAAGAGGAAGAGATGGCTGTGCTGATTCAGGAACTGGTAGGTCAGGAGCGCAACGGGAAATATTATCCGGGCATTTCAGGGGTAGCCCAGTCTTATAATTATTATCCGATATCATATATGAAACCCGAAGATGGCTTTTCTGTGGCTGCCGTAGGTTTGGGCATGTATGTCGTGGGAGGTGAAAATTCTTATCGGTTTTGTCCGAAGTACCCAGGCTTGAATGCAACATCAGTACGCGATCTTATCAGGGATTCACAGAAGAATTTTTATGCATTGGATCTTTCAGCTCCGGATATTGACCTAGTGGAGGGAGGAGAAAATGCTGCAATCAGAAAATACAGGATCAGTGAAGCAGAATCTGACGGTACCCTGGATCATGCTGCTTCGACTTACAGTATTGAGAATGACGAGTTGGTGCCTGGGATTATGGGAAGCGGACCAAAGATTGTAGATTTCGCCAATATATTGAAATATAATTATTTGCCTTTGGCCGAAACATTGCAGTTAATGCTTAAGCTCTTTAAAGAAGCTATGGGTTCACCAGTTGAAATTGAATATGCCCTGGAATTAGACCCCGCATCTAATGGATATCCGACTTTTTACCTGTTACAGATTAAACCATTGATACGTATTGAAGACCAGGTTGAGATAGACCTGGGGACAATTGACAGGGAAGGTGTACTTATGTATGCGGAAATGGGAATGGGAAATGGCAGAATTGAAAACATCAGGGACGTGGTTTATGCTGATCCCGGTATGTTTGACAGAACTAAAACAAGGCAGATGGCAGAAGAGATAAATCAGATAAACAGATATTTTGAATCACAAAACAAGGAGTATATTCTTATTGGCCCCGGGAGGTGGGGATCGCGGGATCCGTTTACCGGAATACCTGTTTGGTGGGCGCAGATATCTAAGGCAAGGGTTATTGTTGAAATGGGATTGGCAGATTTTCCACTTGATGCCTCATTGGGATCACACTTTTTTCATAATGTTACTTCCATGAATGTGGGTTATTTTTCAGTTCCGCATAATTCCAAAACAGCACGATTGAATATGGATGAACTTAAGGAACAAAAGATAGTACATGATACAGGATTTATCAAGCATGTTGAATTTGAGAAACCGCTTTTGATTTTGATGAACGGAAGAAAACGCCATGCCTTGATTTGTTTGCAGGACCAGCACTAATATTAATAAATTTTCAAACCTCTTTTAAATAATCGGGTAATAAACCCTGCCTTTTAATTTTTAAATTTATCTTTGTCGACTGAAAAATATTTATATATTTAAATATTGGACTGAATGATATTAACTATTTGGTTCATAGAATATTTTAAGATCTAAACCGTAACTATTGTTACATAAAAATTAATTTCTTATGAGCAACATTTTCTTTTTAGTTCCTATTGCCTCTGTCTTGGCACTTGCATTTGCATTTTATTTTTTCAAGTCAATGATGAAGAATTCAGAAGGCACTGATCGTATGAAAGAGATTGCACAATATGTTCGTGAAGGTGCAATGGCTTATCTGAACAGGCAATACAGAGTGGTAATAATGGTTTTTATCGTTCTGTTTGTATTGTTGACTATCATGGCCTATTTCAATGTGCAGAATC
The DNA here is from genome assembly GCA_012522835.1 of Bacteroidales bacterium. Taxonomy (GTDB): domain Bacteria; phylum Bacteroidota; class Bacteroidia; order Bacteroidales; family Prolixibacteraceae; genus JAAYJR01. Next base: position 17,451 of record JAAYJR010000611.1, on the reverse strand, counting down.
CATTTGTACCTGTAGCATTTATTACAGGTGGATTTTTCTCCGGCCTTTGCGGTTACCTGGGTATGAAAACCGCCACATTTGCTTCAGCACGTACTGCACATGGCGCATCACAGTCGCTCAATAAAGGATTGCAGATTGCATTCCGCAGTGGTGCTGTAATGGGATTAGTTGTTGTAGGATTTGCCCTGCTCGATATTGCAGCATGGTTTTTAATTCTGGACAAGTTAGTTTATACCCCTGCTAATATGGCCGAAGGGGTACATTTTTTAGGACTTAATTTTGTTCATCCTCATCCTGAGTATGTAGTTAACGGTGTTTTGAATGAAGCCGGTACCAGGACAAAACTTGTGGAGATCACAGTGACCATGCTTACCTTTGGTATGGGTGCCTCAACACAGGCTCTTTTTGCACGTGTAGGAGGTGGTATTTATACTAAAGCGGCAGATGTCGGCGCTGACCTGGTTGGTAAGGTTGAAGCCGGTATTCCTGAGGATGATCCAAGAAATCCTGCTACTATTGCTGATAATGTCGGTGACAATGTTGGTGATGTTGCCGGTATGGGCGCTGACCTGTATGAGTCTTATGCAGGTTCTATCCTTGCAACTGCAGCACTGGGGGCTTCACTTCCGGCACTTGTGTTAAGGGATGCCGGACTGGATCCCTATAAGGCAGTGCTTGCACCAATGATAGTGGCTGCAATAGGAATTATTCTTTCCATTTTAGGTATTTTTATGGTGCGTGCAAAAGAGTCAGCAACACAAAAGAATCTGCTGAATGCACTTCTTCTGGGTACAGGGGGAAGCTCTGCACTGGTACTTGTTGCTATGATTGGCCTGGCTTTTGTCGGATGGGTAACCTGGGGTGTTTTCTGGGCAGTTGTTATTGGCCTGGCTGCCGGTGTTATCATCGGACAGGCAACTGAATACTTCACTTCAGATGAGTACAAGCCAACCAAAGGTATTGCCAAACAGGCATTACAGGGGCCTGCAACAACAATAATCGACGGACTTGCAGTAGGTATGTTCTCAACCTGGATCCCTGTTGTAACCATTGTGCTGGGCATTATGGGTGCTTTCTGGGCAGCTGGTGGCGCACAACACTTTGCGATGGGTGTATATGGAATCGGATTTGCAGCAGTTGGTATGCTGTCAACTTTAGGTATAACACTTGCAACAGATGCTTTCGGCCCGATTGCAGATAACGCAGGTGGTAATGCTGAAATGTCTGAGCTTGATCCTCAGGTTCGTGAACGTACAGATGCCCTTGATATGCTGGGAAACACAACAGCCGCTACGGGCAAAGGATTTGCAATTGGTTCTGCTGCATTGACAGCAATGGCCCTTATTTCTGCATATATGGAAGAGGTGCGTTTGTGGTTCGATAAGATAGCAAAGACCGGAGAGGGATTTGTTACAAAAGGGTCGTATGTGTTTTATAATGATGTAATGCCTGCTGTTGAAGAAGGTATGCAGGCAGTGAAAATATCTACAGCTTCCATTAGTGACTTTTCTGCAGCATATGATATTACACTTTTAAACCCACTATTCCTGGGAGGCCTTTTCCTCGGTGCAATGATGGCATTTGTTTTCAGTGCAATGACAATGAAGGCTGTTGGTCGTGCTGCCGGTGCCATGGTTGATGAAGTAAGGCGCCAGTTCCGCGATATAAAAGGTATATTGGAAGGCAAAGCAGTACCGGAATATGCTAAGTGTGTTGAGATTTCAACAAAAGGTGCCCAAAGAGAGATGTTAATGCCTTCTCTCGTTGCTATTATTGTTCCTGTGATCGTCGGTGCTGCAATGGGAGTTGCAGGGGTTGTCGGACTTCTTGCCGGCGGCCTGACAACTGGTTTTACCCTTGCTGTGTTTATGAATAATGCTGGTGGTGCCTGGGATAATGCATAGAAGTTCATTGAAAAAGGTGAATACGGTGGCAAAGGCGGAGCAGCTCACAAAGCAGCTGTAGTTGGTGATACTGTTGGTGACCCGTTCAAAGATACTTCAGGCCCTTCATTAAATATTCTTATTAAACTTATGACTATGGTTTCAGTGGTAATGGCAGGATTAACCGTTACACTGAGTTTATTATAAAAATTGTATTATATAAAAAAAGAGGCTGTCTGATAATGGCAGCCTCTTTTTTTTATATATATAGTTTTGTCATGAACAAAATATCTGTATATTTAGTTCTCTAAATAAAGAAATATAAACATAAAAAATCAATTAATATGGCAGATCTATCAACTACCTACATGGGTGTAAAATTAAAAAATCCTCTTATTCTCGGTGCAAGTAATCTAATACTCAAACCTGATTTGGTCAGGCAAATAGCAGATGCAGGAATAGGAGCAATTGTCTATAAATCATTATTCGAAGAGCAAATTCAGTTAGAAGACCTTCAGCTCTCTGAAGACCTTACTGAGTATGAATATCGAAATGCCGAGATGCAAAGTCTTTTTCCTAATCTTGAGCATGGAGGGCCAAAGGAGTATCTCTACAATCTTGAGAAATTAAAAAAATCTGTTGATGTACCTGTGTTTGCAAGTTTGAATGCTATTTACGATTCAACCTGGGTTGAGTATGCCGGAGAGCTTGAGAAGACAGGTATTGACGGTTTAGAACTTAATTTATATTCTGTTCCCGGCTATTACGAGATGAAAGGAAGTTCAATTGAGGAGAAGCAGTTGAAGATAGTAAAAGCTGTTAAACAGGCAGTTAAAATTCCCGTCAGCGTTAAGATCAGCCTGTTCTACAGCAATTTGCTTAATTTTATTAGCAGTATGGATAAGGAGGGGGCTGATGCTTACGTTCTTTTTAACCGGTTTTTTCAGCCAGATATTGATATTGAAAAGGAAAAGTTTTATTTTCCGTGGGAGCTTAGCAATCCAAAAGACTATATGGTGTCATTACGTTTTGCAGGATTGCTTTATGGTAACATTAAAGGCAGTATCTGTGTAAACCGCGGAATCTATACAGCCAATGATGTAATAAAGGCATTGCTGGCAGGTGCCGATGCAGTACAGATAGTTAGTACGGTTTATAAAAATAAACCGGCAGTGATTTCGCAGATCCTTGGGGAACTCAACGAATGGATGGACAGGAAAGGATACAAAACTACTGATAGCTTCAGGGGCATTCTTTCCCGCAAAAGTATGACGGATCCCTATGTATATAAGAGAGCGCAATATGTTGATATTCTTATGAAACCTGAACCTGTTTTCAAAAAGTACCCTATGATTTGAATACTTTTATGATTACAGGTACTCAATTGTTACCTGTTTAAAATATTTGTTGATCAGTAGTTTAACTATTCGTTTTACTACAAATTTTCTTAATTCCAATTCGATAGGTTGCTCAGGATCCTGGTGGGCCCAGTTTATTCGTGTGCCCACTATTATCTCTATGCTGTCATGTTTGAGCAGCAGCTTGACCACTTTTTCAGGAGGGCTGTCCTGGAGCCGTACATCGCTGGTGTAGCTTTCAAGAATCTCTTCAACTTTTCCCAGGGTTAGGATCCCTTCGGTAACTAGCTCAAATCCTTCCATCTCGGCAGCAGGAGGCAGTGCCCCTGGAATTTTGGCAGCATGGTGTATTTCAACTTTTGTATCCAGTTCTCTTGCAACAATCTCTGCTGTTGTTCCGCCGCAGATAATTTTTTTTCCATTAAAATTTTTTATACGGCCTGCAAAATCAAAGTCCTTGATCTTGTAAAACGGAGGCCCGGTTATCAGCATCATCTTTCTTGGCTCTCTGAAATAGATAACTCCGCATGTGGTATCATCTTTCAACTCGAAGTTGTCGTTCATAATTGCCTGGTTGGTAATTTTTTTTGCAAGCCTGGCGGCAGAGATGTCAGGCATTCTGTTTACCTGGTTAAGGGTAAACCTGATCATATTCTCCATACCCCATCCCATCGGGTACCTTTTACCTCCCAGCCCTGATTGCACTATACCATCGGTAATGAATACCAGCCTGTCCTCTTTATGGGGAATAAACTCTGTACACCTCATCAGTTTACCGACATTCTGTGCGCCCCTTACTTCAAGTTCATATTCTTTAGGTTTATAAACCTCTTTATTTCTGATGATTATCAGAACGGGAGGATTTTCATAATTAATAATTCTCAAATGCCCGTCAGATTCAATCTCAATAATAGTGAAGGTAGCATAACTTTCTTTTCCGTCACTACTCTTAGGCAGGGCTTCCATTATTATTCTTGCAAATATTTCGGGTTTGGTATGAAACCTGGCATATTTCAGTGCCATAGTTGCTGTAAGTGTTGACAAAACACTGGCTTTGATACCATGCCCTATGCCATCACTTATTATCAGAATTGTTCGCCCCTCTTCCCTGAAAATATCAGATTGAAATGTATCGCCACAAGCTATTTCTCCCTTCGGTTTCCGTTGCTGAACATCAATTTCAACATGGTATTTCGGATTACTGGTCGTTACCATATCTGTGTGATTCTATTATCGAGTTAAGAAGTTCTTCAGTCTCTGCTGCATTTTCCCCCAACAGGTAGGCAATTCTCTGGACGGTACTAATATTCTGTTCTTTAATCCGCTGGGCCCTGAGAATAATTTCATCCCTGACAAGCAGAGGTGCAGACATATCGCGAATTACTGCCCCTACTACTTTCTCTTTATAAAGTGTAACAACCGAAACATGAAGCAGCCTGTCCTGATAAGTAATGTCGCGTTCAAGCATATCTTCTCCTGATTGCATAATACTTGACAGCATTCTGAAGATCACTTCAGGGACCAGGACCTTTACATCAGCCCCTTTTAATCCAGGTATGGTATCAAATAATTCTACTGTTTCATCGCCCATAAGTTTTGCAAAACTTTCATTCGAATCTATTACCTTATTATAATTGTCCATTAATATGATTCCAACATTAATTTTATGCAACATATATGATGCAACCTCCATAGATTGCTTAGCATTTTCTAATCGTTTCTCAGTTTTTTTTAACTTTGTGACATCATTAATTGATCCGACAATCCCAACTATTTCAGACTGATTATTTCGAATGACAGCTTTATTCATTATAACATCAACTTTGGTGCCGTCAGTGTGGGTTACCTGGGTTTCGTAAATCTGGATAGTAGGGTTGGCAATAAGTTCTTTGTCTTTCTGAGAGTAGATTTCAGCCATTTGTTTTGTGTGTATATCAAATACGGAGTTACCAATAATTTGTGTCCTTGGCTTTCCCGTGAACTCTTCATGGGCTTTGTTACACATTTGATATACCCCGTTTAAATCTCTGTAATATATGGGTATAGGAAGAGAATCAAATATTTTTTGATAAAATTCCGGATCATCTATATTGCCCGGAAGAAATGCTTGTTTATCGTATATCATTTTATATGTTTTAAAATAAACATTAAGTGGGAATGTACGGAATCCAAAAATATGAGTATATTTTTAAATAGATGTTTCATAACATGATGTTTTACAATACAAAACCCTGCTTATATGATTTTCATTATTTCTTAATTGGAACAAAATGGCGACATTTGCATGATTTTTTAAAGTTAATGGTTTAACGTAAAAATTAACATATACAATATGACGAGAATTAAAAATCTGGCAGACCTTCACAAGATAAAAGAGGAGGTTCAGTCAAAAAATAGATTAAGGTCAAGCCTTGATTATCCTGAACATTTGGTTCAGATAAAGGTAGGTATGGCTACGTGCGGTATTGCCTCAGGTGCCAAAGAGACAATGAAATACTTAAATGATGAACTTGAACAACAGGCCATTGATGCAGTGGTTACAAAAACCGGCTGTCTCGGGTACTGCTATGCCGAACCGACCATTGAGGTAACACTGCCTGGGAAAGAACCTGTAGTGTTTGGGTATGTAGATAAAGCGAAAGTAGTAGAGATAATTGATGTGTACATAAAACGAGGTGAACAGGTAGAAGGAATTATCCCTTTAAACTTTCAAACTATTGATGATTAATAATTTTCAATCAGCCAGTTATGAATGATAATAAAAAACAGTTACGTATAGCTCTGCGCAATTGCGGGTTTATTAATCCCGAAATTATAGATGATTACATTTCGCGTGACGGATATATGGCATTGGGTAAATGCCTTACTGAACACACACCTGAAGAGACGATAAAAGAGATCAAAGACTCAGGGCTCCGTGGCCGTGGAGGAGGCGGGTTTCCAACGGGACTCAAGTGGGAGATAACCAGGAAATCGGAATCAGACCAGAAGTATGTTGTATGCAATGCAGACGAAGGAGACCCCGGGGCATTTATGGACAGGTCAATCCTTGAAGGAGATCCCCATTCAGTGATTGAGGCAATGGCTATCTGCGGTTATTGTATAGGTGCAGATAAAGGTCTTGTTTACATAAGGGCAGAGTATCCGCTTGCAATCGAAAGATTACAGATAGCTCTTTCCCAGGCTCGTGAATATGGGTTGCTGGGAGAGAATATTTTCAGGTCGGGTTTTAATTTTGATATTGAAATCAGATTTGGGGCTGGTGCATTTGTATGTGGTGAAGAGACTGCCCTTATTCATTCAATGGAAGGCCTGAGGGGCGAACCTACTTTTAAACCTCCTTTTCCCTCGGTATCCGGTTATCTTGGCAAACCTACCAATGTCAATAATGTTGAGACATTTGCCAATATTCCCGCAATTTTAAATAAGGGAGCAGCGTGGTTCAGTTCAATAGGAACTGAGAAATCAAAAGGTACAAAAGTATTTGCCCTTGCCGGTAAAATTAACAATGTCGGGCTGATTGAAGTACCCATGGGTACCACATTGCGTGAGGTGATATATGAAATTGGCGGAGGCATCAGAGACGGTAAGAAGTTTAAATCTGTACAGACTGGTGGCCCTTCAGGCGGATGTCTTACAACAGACTTCCTGGATACGCCTATCGACTATGATAACCTTATCGATGCAGGATCAATGATGGGATCAGGTGGAATGATCGTTATGGATGAAGATGATTGTATGGTGGCTATTGCCAAATTTTACCTTGAATTTACATTAGAGGAATCTTGCGGGAAATGCAGTCCCTGCCGCATTGGAAATAAGAGGCTGCATGAAATTCTTGATAAGATAACCAGTGGAAGAGGAGAATTTCAGGATATCGAACGTTTGCAGTTACTTAGCCAGGTAATAAAGGATACGTCGCTTTGCGGACTGGGACAGACATCTCCAAATCCGGTATTGTCAACAATTGCCAATTTTGAGGATGAATACCTGGCTCATGTGAATGAAGGTAAGTGTCCGGCAGGACAATGTAAAGCTCTACTCAAATACGAAATAATTGAAGACTTGTGTACCGGTTGTACTTTGTGTTTCCGAAATTGTCCTGTTGGAGCAATCTCAGGAGAAAGGAGGCAACCTCATTATATTGATCAGTCGCTGTGTATAAAATGTGGTGTTTGTTACGAAAAATGTAAATTCAACGCCATAACACTTTCATAAATTAGAAAATATAAAAATGGATACAGTTCAGTTAACTATAGATAATAAACCGATAGTAGTAAAAAAAGGGACTACCATCCTGGAAGCAGCCAAGGGAATCGGAATTCATATACCCACATTGTGTCATATGAAACTCGATGACCTGAATATCGAAAATAAACCCGGGGGTTGCCGGATCTGTATTGTTGAAGTACAGGGACGGAGAAATCTTGCCCCTGCATGTTGTACTGAGGTAAGCGACGGAATGGTAGTTAATTCACATTCAATTAGAGTAGTCAATGCCAGGCAGACCGTTATGGAGCTGATTCTTTCAGATCACCCATCTGATTGTCTGATTTGTCCTAAATCAGGAAACTGCGATCTGCAGAGCTTAGCTCATCAGCTGGGTATAAGGGAGATCCACTATAAAGGTGAGCAGTCAACTTACCGTGAGGATACATCACCGGCCATCATCCGTGATATTGATAAGTGTATAATGTGCCGTCGATGCGAAATGATGTGCAACGAGGTTCAGACCGTTGGCGTACTCTCTGCAATCAACAGAGGTTTTAATGCTGTGGTTTCGCCTGCTTTTGAGATGAACCTGGATCACTCTGTTTGTACCTATTGCGGACAATGTGTTGCTGTTTGTCCTACCGGTGCACTTACTGAGGTAAATCACACCAGTAAGGTGATAAGGGCCCTTTCAGATCCTTCAAAAACAGTCATTGTGCAGACAGCTCCCGCCGTACGTGCAGCCCTGGGTGAGGAATTTGGTTATGAAGCAGGTACACTCGTGACCGGGAAGCTGGTATCAGCACTCAGAAGACTTGGTTTTGATTATGTATTTGACACCGATTTTGCAGCCGACCTTACTATTATGGAAGAGGGCACCGAGTTACTTAACAGGTTATCAAAATACCTGGAAGGCGACAAAGACGTTAAATTACCAATTCTTACCTCCTGTTGTCCTGCATGGGTTAAATTTTTTGAACACCAGTTTCCACAAATGAAGGAGATACCCTCTACTGCCCGTTCTCCGCAGCAAATGTTCGGAAGCATTGCAAAATCTTATTTTGCAGAAAAAATGAATATCAAGCGCGAAGACCTGGTTGTAGTTTCTATAATGCCATGTGTTGCTAAAAAATATGAGTGCGGACGGGACGAATTCAAGGTTAATGGCAATCCGGATGTCGACTACGCAGTTACTACCAGGGAGCTTGCATCGCTTATAAAACTTGCTAATATTGAATTCACTAAGCTTCCTGATGAGAACTTTGATAATCCTTTGGGAGAATCTACCGGGGCAGGTGTTATCTTTGGCACGACTGGTGGTGTAATAGAAGCAGCGGTTAGGACTGCTTATGAATTATATACCAAAAAGAGTTTGCCCCGTCTCGATTTTGATGAATTGAGGGGGATGGAAGGGATCAGGCATGCAACCATAGATTTTAACGGCTTCCCCCTGAATATTGGTATTGCCCACGGACTTGGGAATGCCCGTAAACTATTAGAAAAGATTGAAGCTGGAGAGAGCGAATTCCATGCAATTGAGATAATGAGTTGTCCGGGTGGATGTATCGGAGGTGGCGGACAGCCATACCATCACGGGAATGCGGAAATTCTGAAAAAACGGCAAATGGCAATTTACCGGGAAGACAAAAATAAAACATTAAGGAAATCGCATGAGAATCCATATATTATTAAACTTTACGAAGAATATCTGGGCAAACCGATGAGTGAAAAAGCTCATAGTTTGCTTCACACAGAATATTTTGATCGTACATAGAGCCTGTATGGTAAAATGAACTTTGACCTGTTCTTTTAAGGTCAAAGTTCATGGATGCCAATAATTTAAATGTTTTTTAATATTAAAAATGACGGTAAATATTTAAAGTCCACTAAGTTATGCCAAAAATAAAACTTTCGGAAAATACAGTTAATCAGATAAAAGAGGTTTGCACCGAATTTAACAACAAAGAAGGTGAATTGATCAATGTGCTTCATAAGGTTCAGAAAAAACTGGGATATCTTCCTGCTGAAGTTCAGGAAGTCATTGCAAAAGAGCTGAATGCTTCAGTAGCAAAGGTTTACGGAGTAGTCACGTTTTATAGTTTCTTCAGCATGATTCCCAAAGGAGAGTTTCCTATTTCAATTTGTATGGGGACTGCCTGTTATGTGAGAGGTGCGGAGCAAGTATTAAGTGAATTCAAACGACAGCTGAAGGTTGAAGTCGGAGAATCTACCGGCGATGGAAAATTTTCGCTTAATTGCCTGAGATGTGTTGGTGCATGCGGTCTTGCACCTGTTGTTATGGTTGGCGAAAAAGTTTACGGGAGAGTTGCTCCCTCACAAGTTAAGGAGATAATCAAGGAGTACCAGGAGGGTTGTCCTTCAGGTAATGCAAAAACAGCCTAGACAATTTTAACTCAGGAAATATTTCGTTCTTTTTTGATGTCATTATATGCCCGGGTTACTTTTTGAAATTTTTCTTTTGCAGCTTTCTGGAAGTCTTCCCCGAGGTGACTTACCTTATCAGGATGATATTTCATAGCCATTCGGCGATAGGCTTTCTTTAGTTCTTCATTAGAAGCTGAAGGCTCAATTTCAAGAATTTTATAGTCCGAATTGATATCTTTAACAAACATCGCCTGAATTGACGTAAAATCTTCAGCATTAATACCCATGCCCCTGCTGATTTGTTCGATAAGCTGCCGTTCAGCGGCTGAAATCTGACTGTCGGCAAGGGCAATTCCAAATAAAAAATGGATTAACTGCAAACGTGCCGAATAATTCATGTTATTTTTGATTTGCCTGCAAACTTCATTAACCGGAATATTTTGTTTTAGAAGATCCCTTAATATTTTAATTGCATCCTGAGCTGAAGGTTCCCCAAAATTATCGACCATAAATTTCTTTACATAATCCAATTCTGATTTTAATATTTTGCCATCAACTTTCATTACGGAGGCAACCAAAACCAGCAGGCTCATAATAAATGAACCAGCAGTAGTGCGGCCTGTATAGCCTGTATTTGTCGTAGTTCTTATATCAATACTGCTTTCATCAAATATAGATCCTACAACAAATCCAAGTATTGCCCCGATAGGTCCACCCACTGCCCATCCTAATCCTCCGCCAATCCATTTACCAAATTTTCCCATGTTCTCTAAGCTTTTTATCTATTTTTATGATTTCAGGAATTAACAGATGCCTGTTGTCGTTATATAACACAAAGTCTGCCATTTTCATTTTTATATTTTCCGGGTACTGTTTACTGATCCTGTTTTTGATAGATCTTATACTTTCCCCGTCTCTTTTTTGTACTCTTCTGATCCGTTCATCTTCGGGCGCTGTAACCAGGATTGAAAGATCAGCCAGGTTATTAAAACCGCTTTCGAAAAGTATAGCTGCTTCCATAATGAGATATGGTAATTTTTGATGCTTTCCTGACCATACAAGGAATTCATCCCTGACAGCCGGATGCACAAGTTTATTTAACCGTTCAAGCTGATTCTTGTCATTAAAAACAATTTCAGCAAGTCTTTTTCTGTTTAACAGTCCGTGACAATTGTAAATATCATTGCCAAAAACAGTTGATATTCCTGATTGCAATTCTTTATTAGTATTCATTATTTGTCCGGCTACTCTGTCAGCCTCAAAAACAGGGATACCTAATAATTTAAAAACATTGCAAACTGTTGTTTTTCCACTTCCTATTCCTCCTGTTATTCCTATTGTTAAAGCCATCGCAAATTACTAAATAAACTTTTATAATCTAGTTAGTCTCGATAAGGTACTCCACATTTTCAGGATTGACCCGTATCATTTTTATGTCAGGTGGGGCATGATCAAGTAATACTTTCAGTGTTTCTTTGTTGTTGCCGCTGTTTAAATCGACGTATGCTGTGAAGTTGTCTTCATTAATGTTGTTATATTCAGACAGGTTTACCAGGAAAGTAATCTTGACTTCTGAAGGGAAAAGCTTTACCTGAGCGCCTTCGGGTATATTTTTAGCCTGTAAATGTAACCTGACCTCTTTTTCGGTAAATTTTTCCAAATGTATATACATTGTTGTCTTGTCATCCGAAAGGGTAGTATGTTCAGGACATATAATTTTTACAACCTGTTGAATGCTTGTCTTTACCTCATTAAAAGCTTGTGGTTCAGTTCTCAGAAATTCAATAGTATCTATTATAGCAGCCGGACCTGATATCTCAACAGCCGGAGGATTTAAAACTATTGAATCGCTTAGAAAGTACTGCGGCATTAAATCTAATTCCACAACAGGCTTAACGGTTACTTTTTTTGTTTTCAGGCTGTCCATTACCAATGTAATAACCTGCGGCCTGATATCTAAAATTTTTACCTCTTTACTTATCTGCCCTGATATCTGTTTTTCAAGATCTCCGGTGGGCACTGTAACCTGTTTTGCTTTGTCACCAAAGTTTTGCTTAATTGTGGTCAAATTTAAAAGGACCGGAGAAAAAGAGAAAGCCATTTTATGCCTTAAAAGGGAAAATCCGTAACCCTCAACTGTTATTTCAAATTCGGAGGCAGGAGTATTAGCAAGAAACTGATTGCTTGGTGGATTGATATACTTAACTGGATACGACAGGGTTGTAGTATAGCTTTTGCTTAGTGCATTTAAAAACCACAATGCGGTTGCGATCGTCAGACATATTACAAAAGTGAACAGTCTCCGGTCGTTCAATAATATTTGTAGGTTGAATAAACCTTTTAAATCAAAAGGCTTTTTAATCATAAATATTTATTCTGTTGTTTTGAAGCAAAATTAACTATTTATATGTTTATTTGACAGCTGATTCAGTTTTGTTTTCAGAATTAAGCACCGGCTTTTAAAAAATTGGTATTTTTGGTAAGCAATCAGGAAATTTCCATTTCAATTGAAATGCTGTTTTTTTGAAAAATATTTTACTACCTATGAAGAGAATATTAATTACGGGAGGAGCTGGTTTTGTAGGTTCACACCTTTGTGAATATCTTTTAGATAAGGGTAATGAAGTGATCTGTCTGGACAATTTTTTTACCGGTAAAAAGCAAAAGATCATTCATTTACTGGATCATCCCTATTTTGAACTGGTCAGGCATGATGTTACCATGCCTTATTATATTGAAGTGGATGAGATATATAACCTTGCATGTCCTGCTTCCCCTATTCATTATCAGTTTAACCCCATAAAAACCATTAAAACTTCTGTGATGGGTGCTATCAACATGCTTGGTCTGGCAAAAAGGATCAGGGCAAAAATCCTTCAGGCCTCTACCAGTGAAGTTTACGGCGATCCTGATGAACATCCCCAAACTGAGCAATACTGGGGGAATGTAAATCCCATTGGCATCAGGTCGTGTTATGATGAGGGTAAGCGTTGTGCTGAATCACTCTTTGTCAATTATCACAAGCAGAATGATGTCAGGATTAAAATAGTAAGGATATTTAATACATACGGCCCTAAAATGGAACCTGATGATGGCAGGGTAGTATCTAATTTTATTATACAGGCACTTAAAAACAAGGACATAACCATTTTCGGAGATGGCACACAGACAAGAAGTTTTCAATATATCAGCGATCTTTTAGAAGGGATGTTCAGGATGATGTCTACAGAAGATTCTTTTACCGGTCCGGTAAATATTGGCAATTCAGGAGAATATACAATGATAGGGCTTGCCAGGGAAATAATTGACCTGACCGGGTCCGGATCTAAAATCTGCTATTTACCGCTTCCTGAAGATGACCCGATTCAACGTCAGCCGGATATCTCCCTTGCCCGTGAAAAGCTTAATGGCTGGGAGCCTGTGGTAGGACTGCGTGACGGATTAAAAAGGACGATAGATTATTTTGAACGGCTTTTATCAGAAAGTTTACCACCAGTTTAAAATTTTCCACCACAGCATACCTACTCCAAACCAGACGGCAAGGTGAAATAGTGATAACATAAGTCCGGTTGAGAACCACTTCGAAGATTGTACATAACCGTATCCGAAATATATTATAAAAGGGCCTGTAGAGTATGGTGTCAGGCAACCGCAGAGAAGTGAAAAGTATGAAAAAAGAGCTGCTGCAACCAGCGGATAACCGAACGAAATTGCTGTCAACGCCAGAAATGTCGGTGCCAGGGCTGTCAGGTGAGCTGACAAAGATGAGAACATGTACATTGAATAGAAGTAGACTAATAGTAATATCATCAGGATAAGAAATCCGTTATAGCCTTCGACCCATCCTTTGATATTAAGTACAAACCAGTCAATAAAGCCGTATGTTGTTAACAGTCTGGCAATAGTGATCAGTCCGCCTAACCATATAAGGGCATCCCATGCTTTATCGTTTCCTGCAAGATCATTCCATTTTTGCACGTTGAAAAACACCAAAACAGAAACCCCTGCCCAGGCAACAACTGTGGTATCAATTCCGTGCAGGGAGTGTGTACTCCAGAGAGCAAGCATCATAATCAGTACATAAGATAACACCTTTTCCTTCCTGCTCATTATAGGATCCGCAGAATGCAATTCAATTCTTTTTTTAGATCCTGTATCAATTATTTCATGCAATCCCGGTTTTGCTATTTTATAAAGGACCAGTGGTAAAAGTATAAGTCCGGTAAGTCCCGGCACTATTGCGCCCAATGCCCAGGTTTCCCAACCAAAGTCAATACCATATATACTTTCGACAAATTCTCCCATCAGGGGATTTGCAGCCATTCCTGTAAGGAACATTGCAGATGAAATAAGATTAGCGTGAGCACCGACAAGAGTCAGATACCGGCCTGCCTTTTCAGGTTCATGTTCCGGAGTTGACCCAAGGGCAGCAGATAACGAATTGACCACTGGCCCTATTACGCCTCCTCCACGCGCTGTGTTGGAAGGTACCACAGGGCCGAGGATAAGTTCTGTGAAACATATTGAATAAGCTAGCCTCAGGGTTGTTTTTCCGAATAATGATACAAGTTTGAATGCAATTCTTTTTCCCAGACCGGTATTTATGACGGAATCGGCAATCATGAAGGCCGCTACCACCAGCCAGACTGTTGGTTCTCCAAATCCGGCCAATGTTTCACCAATAGTGACAGTTTGGGTTACCGCTAAAGTAATTAATCCTGAAAGGACCATTATTCCTGTCGGGTATGGCTTGAGTATAAGGCTTAATACCACAGCAGTAAGCACTGCAAAGATTTGCCAGCCTTTTTCGGGAGCATCTGTCAAACCTGAAGAGAACCAAAGGGCAGCACCAACAGCAATGCAAATTAATAGTTTTATATTTAGTTTAGTTCTCTTCATTTATGACCCTTCAATATTAATCAGATCAAGGTTTTATACTTTTTACTGTTTTGGTTGTCGATCATCGATGCTAAAGTTTATTCAAATCTGATCTATTTCACTATAAAATTTTCTACTACCCATCGTGAGAAAGGAAAGCTGCTGGTAAAAGCAGGAGAAACGGCATTTAGGACGTGTATTGATTCTTTGTCACCCTCTACTACAAAATCCTGCACCAGCTCTTTAGTATTTATATTTAGAAGTTGTGCCCTGATACCCGGTGTCGTCCATTCTTTAAATCCTTTTTCGTCTATATTGTAAACCATTTTTTTTGCAAGACCTATGAAATACTTTCTTTGGTATTTTTTTACCTCTTCAATTGCAAGGTCTCTGAATCCAAAGGCATTAGTTAAAAAGAGCTGTGCTTCCCATGAAATAATATTAAGAAATTCGGAGAGGCTGAAATTATCAAAACCTTTATAGTTTTCTCTCCAAAAGGCAGGCATCGAGGTAGGGCCTATTTTAATATGATTATCTGAAGTAATAGTAAAATGTACTCCCAAAAAAGGATTTTTCAGGTTCGGTACCGGATAGATATTCGTTTTTACAGGCATATCTGATTTACTATATTTCAGATATAAACCTTTAAAAGGTATTATTTCGTAATCTTTGGAAAATCCGAATTCCCTGGCAATTCTGTCAGCATAAAGGCCTGCTGTGTTTATTAACTTACCTGCATCATGTTCTATGCCTTTAGATGTAATTATCTTATTATCGCTGATCCTTCTTACATATGATTCCCCGAAGGAAAATTCAACATTCTTTTTTTTCAGTTCTCTTTTTATGAATCTGCAAAGTTCAATCGGATCGACCGTAGATGTAGTAGGAGAATAGAGGGCTTTTTTAAAGGTTTTTGCATTAGGATCAATTTCTTTTGCCTCCTCCTGGTTTAAAAGCCGGACATCAACCTTATTTGCCTTGCCTCTTTTTTCCAGTTCATAAAGTGTTTCCAGTTCAGATTCATTCTGAGCAATTACGAGTTTGCCGCATCTGTTTATTCTAAGGTTGTTTTCCAGACAATATTCTGTCAGCTGCCGGTTTCCTTCTTTTGTGAACTTTGCCTTCAGTGAATCGGCAGTATAATAAAAACCTGCATGCAGCACCCCGCTGTTTCTCCCGCTGCTATGGAATCCGGTATCCGGTTCTTTTTCCAGGACTTTAATTTTTGCAGCCGGATATAATTCCCTGAGTTCCCTTGCAATCGAAAGCCCTATTATTCCGGCCCCAACTATCAAAAAATCGTATTTCATCTTATTAAAATTGTTTATTTATATGGTATATGATGGAACTCGCACATGTTTTACTTACACTTTTTTGTCCCGATTTTAATCGGGATTCTCGTTTCATTACTTCTGGTTATTTAAGATCCGGAGTCCGTTAGTTTTGTCAGGTTCAGCAATTACCACTTTACCTGTACATCCCACATCTTTTTGACAGTTACCCTTACCTACCAGCAATTTGTCGCCCGACAACCTTTCTATTCCCAGCGAACTGTCGAAAGTCCATTTGCCTTTTAGTTTAAACCTCTGATTTGTTTTAAGAGTAACCTGAGGCGATCCATAGCAACCGAACCACCAGTGTTTATCTGAAAATGCTGCTGTCTGAATTCCCAGCAGGGTATAACCCGGTATTTCATGCCTGCGTTTATACTTGAGGTCCAGTCCATATTCATAAAGATAATTTTCGTTATAGCCCTCAGGTAAACCTCCTACGATAATGAAACGTTTGCCGTCACATGCCATGCCACCTGCTCCGTGGACCAGCTCTGGAACTTTTTGTTTCGACAATTCATCAAGGGATTCCGCATCATATATATAAACCCATGAATCGGCCTGTCCGGGAGGCTGGTTAAACTTGCCTAAATTGACAGCTACATAAATCTTGTTGTTGTAAAAGCAGAGGTCACCATGGTGACTGTCGACCGGGATTTTATTTATAACCCTGCCTTTCAGGTCAGACTTTACCAGACTGGTAGTAAATGACCAATATATTGCATCCTTGTGATTTGTACAGACACCCTGCAGATGTCCCTGATAGACACCCTCGCAATTCACACTTTCAGAAATAATGTTTTTTGTACTTTGTCCGGCCGGTGGTGTTTCGTTTACTGACTTATTCCCCAGGAGTAAACATAAGAAAATACATAATGTCTTCATATCGCGGTTTTTATTTGATCAGATTCAGTTTACTATAAGTCTCATTACGTGTAAAATAAAAAAGGGTAAACGCCTGTAAATCAAACAGACGTTTACTCAGTACCTATGTCTGTGACCCCACCGGGAATCGAACCCAGATCGTCAGAACCGGAATCTGATATTCTATCCATTAAACTATGGGGCCTTAGTGATCTGACAAAAATAATAAAAATCGGTATTGAAATTTGAAAAGAGGCCAATGTTTTTAATATGTTTGAAAGCCATCTCTGTTTTTTTTATAAAATCATTATTTTGTTGATAAAATATTGCCGGCTGGTATATATTACTATAGCAACTATTAATACTTTTGTTTTAATATAAACCTGGGTTATTATGAATAATTGGGAAACACCGGCAATTGAATTGCTAGAATCATATGTGAATTCATTTTCGGGATTATCAGAAATTCAGAAAATGAATTTTCAAATTAAGAAAGAGCATTCTGTTCGTGTTGCATATAATGCAATTCAGCTGGTGCAT